>JBFGLD010000045.1:0-12711 GCA_041576335.1 Anaerolineae bacterium
CATCGCTACCCCCCATATTGCAGCCAGTACCGAAGATGCCCAACAATCTGCCGCCGTCACTGTAGCTCGCCAGATCATCGATTTGATCCGGGGCTCAAATGTTGAAAACCCGCTGTTTTTGCGTGTTGTTCCCCTGGATAAGGTATCTCCGCACGAAAATGTTGACCCGCGGCGCGTCGAACGCTTGGCAGTCAGGTTGAAGGCTGATGGGGTGCTGGTTAATCCGCCCATTGTCATTGAGAGTAGCGGCCATTATGTCGTGCTTGATGGCGCCACACGAACAGTGGCCTTGAAACAGCTCGGATTTCCTCACACCATTGTGCAGCTTATTTCGGCCCAGGATAAACTGGGGTTGCACACCTGGTTTCACGTGATTCGCCAGGCGGACCCGCTCGAAATCGTCAAGCTCTTGGATGCTCTTCCGGAAATCGCGATGGTTGAAAGTGAGCCGCAACAGGTTCTGGACGATATGTTGGAGTATGGGGGTTTATGCTACCTGCATACCATAGATGACCGGATTTTTCTGGTGCAACCTGCGTCGAAAATAAACCACCTGGACGCCTTAAATAAACTCACACAAACCTACATCGAGGCATATCACGTTGGACGCACTCTCAACAGCGATATCAAGAGTCTGCGCCTGGAATTTCCGGACCTGACTGCTCTGGTCGTGTTTCCCGAATATTCCGTTAAGCAGGTGCTCCAGATTGCTCAAGTTGGCCGGGTGTTACCGGCTGGCATCACTCGTTTTGTCATTCCGGGGCGCGTTTTGCGGCTTAATGCTGACTTGGAGTACTTAAAGTCGGATCGACCATTACGTGATAAGAACGAATGGTTGAATGAGTTGGTGATGGGTAAGATTCTTAAAGGTAGCGTACGGTACTACGAAGAGCCGGTATACCTGCTGGATGAATAGGTAGATTTGCTGGAAGTATTGATTTTAGTAACACCCGATGCTAAAATCAATTTTTAGAAAATCTTTGAAAACTGGGGGAAAAATGCTGCAAACTTTGACACCGCTAAACGTCTTGCCCATAGATATTCAGCGCGATTGGCAAGCGGCCCTGCACAAGGCTTCGGTCGTTTACAGCGACGCTGCCAAGAACTATGGGGCATTTGAATTGGTAAATATTCGACGTACGCAACCAACCACCTTTGAAGAGCTGCGCCTAATCGTTTTGGTGATTGATGAAAATGGGTTTCCCATTCCAGGCGTAAAGGTGGCTTTCTCCTATAGCACGGCCAACCAATATCTGGTTGGCCCGGACTTTAAGTGGATCCCTCCGCAACCACACCGGGCCGATATATTTCCTACGGAAGGCAGCGGACAAATCGATCACGTTCAGGGAAGCGTGGTTCAGAGCGGTCAACCCGGTGGGGTAACCGTATACGTTGTCGAGCCCGATTATCCCAGCGATTATGTAACGGGCGCGGGAGCATTGGCCGACCACACCGGCATGCATTTGACGTTTCAATTGAGGCGACCTGGCGTGGTGCCGTTGAGCGAACGTCTTGCTCAAATCGAGGCCCGCCTGGATGCGCTGGAGGCCGGGACCGGACCCATCAAAAGCATACTCGACAGCCTGAAATCCGGTTGATGTACGGAGAGCATAGATGGAACTTGAATTTTGGGGCGCTGCCCAAACGGTAACCGGATCAATGCACCTGCTCAAGGTGAATGGTTACAATATTTTGTTGGATTGCGGTCTGTACCATGGTCGTCGCAAGGAGGCCTACGAGCGCAATAAAAATTTCCCCTTTGACCCCACCAAGATTGACGCCCTAATTTTGTCTCACGCCCATATCGACCACACCGGTAACGTACCGACTCTGGTTCGGCAGGGCTACCGCGGCCCGATTTGGGCTACGCCTGCCACCCGCGATTTGTGTGCTATTATGCTGCTCGACTCGGCTCATATTCAAGAAAGTGATGTTGCTTACGTCAACAAACGGCGGCTCAGGCAAGGTAAAACCCCTTTTGAGCCGCTCTATGTGCGGGCAGATGCGCTTGAAGCCCTGACTCTTTTCCAGTCCATTGGTTATGACCGGCCATTTCAGGTGGTGCCGGGCGTGCAGGCTCTCTACCGCGAAGCCGGTCATATGTTAGGCTCAGCCTCAATTACGCTTGACATCGATGATAGCGGTCAGCACAAACGATTGGTGTTTAGCGGCGATGTTGGACGTAAGCACCTCGCAATTTTGCGCGACCCGGTTCCGGTTCAAGATGCGGATTATCTCATTATGGAAAGTACCTATGGTAATCGTTACCACGAATCGCCGGATCAAGCTGTGCACGCCTTAAAACAAACCGTGCTGGAGGTTCAAGATAAACACGGCAAGCTGATTGTGCCCGCTTTCGCGGTTGGCCGCACTCAAGAACTTGTCTACGGCTTGCATCAGTTGATCGACACGAATCAAATTGCGCCAATCGAGGTTTTCGTTGACAGCCCGCTGGCCGTAAACGCGACCGAAATTTTTCGGCTGCACCCGGAGGTCTATGACCGGCAGACCAAGGACTTTTTGAGTGCAACTCAGAGCCATGACCCTTTTGGATTTGAAGGCGTGACTTACGTGCGGTCGGTTGAAGAGTCAAAAGCGCTCAACGACCTGGATCGGCCGGCGGTGATTATAAGTGCTTCCGGCATGTGTGAGTCGGGGCGCATTCTGCATCATCTAAAAAACAACATCGGCAATGCACGCAACACAATTTTATTTGTTGGTTATCAGGGCGAAAACACCCTGGGTCGAAAGATCTTGGAGGGTCAGCCGGTTGTACCGATTTTTGGCGACGAGTACGTCGTCAAAGCCAAAGTAATGAAGATCAACGGCTACTCGGCCCACGCCGACCGTGATGGCTTACTTAACTGGCTTGGCGCAGCCCAAGAACGAAGTCGTCATTTAAAGGTTCTATTCTTGGTGCACGGTGAACTCGAAAGTGCGTCGGCGCTGGCCGAGGCTGTCCGCGAGAAAAGCGTGCCGCGGGTGCACGTTCCAGCTCGCGGTCAAAGGTTTGAGTTGTAGAGATTAAGATGGCAGTCAAAGAGATTGTATTATACAGTAGCAATGAAGCGACTCTTCGAAAGAGAAGCGAACCGGTTCGCATTGTTAACCGACGGGTTAAGAAAATCATCAGAGATCTAAAGGACACACTGCTGGACCGCCCGGAAGGGATTGGTTTGGCCGCCCCTCAGATTGGCGTACATAGCCGAATTGTGTTGGTCCGGCTTGGCGGTAGGAACGATGATGATAGTGAACTCGATCTTCCCCTTGTACTCATAAATCCCGAAATTGTTGAAGCTGGAGATGATCTTAAGGACTTTGATGGCTGTCTAAGCTTTCCCGGTCTTTTTGCCGAAACAGTGCGGCCTCACCGGCTGCGAGTGACCGGCCTGGACGAATGGGGCAAACCATTCGATCGTGTGTTCGAAGGTTTTGATGCCGTCGTCGTACACCACGAGATTGACCATTTAGATGGGATCTTGTTTATCGATCGCGTTGCAAGCGTAGACGATCTTTATCAGGTTCGTGAAAATGAGAAGGGCGAATTAGTACGCGTGCCGGTATCTGTAGCCTAACGGGCAGTGGACCGCTCACGCAGCTTCCTTTAAATCCGACCCCACCCGGCCTGACGTTAATGTTGCTATGGTCACCGGCAAGCATTTTGTGGGGATGACACCCCCGATTATCAAACTCGAATAAAATTAAATATTTGCTCAAAGGAGGAGCGCAGCTATGGCAGAAAGAGCTTTAACTCGCACCCAGTTAGTGCTAAAACAGCAGGAGCGGGCGGCTTACTGGTCGCAGGTGCAAACGATATTTTGGTGGATTGTAATTTTGGCGCTGCTGGCCTTGTTGTTCAGCGGTCTTGGCATTACCATCGGCCCCATTTCCCTCAATACGATTCAATTAGATGTTTCGTTTATGCAAACTTGGTTTGCCTTTATTAGCTGGGGCGTACCGATTACCATTGGAATTTCTATTGCTTCAATTATTTTCGCCAGCATTTTGGCCTTGTTGTCGGCCTTGGGTCGATTGTCAGGCATTCCGCCGTTGGTGGCGCTGTCCAGTTTCTACGTCTCGCTGATTCGGGGAACGCCGCTCTACCTGCAGATATTCTTCTTTTTCCTGGCCTTGCCGCAAATGGGCATCAAGTTGTCGGGTCCGGTCGCCGGAATTACAGCCCTGTCGCTAAATTATGGCGCTTATATGAGCGAAATATTCCGCGCAGGAATCTTGAGTGTGACTAAAGGGCAGCGCGAGGCGGCAATCGCCCTTGGTATGACCAATGGGCAGATGATGCGGCGGATCGTCTTACCCCAGGCCCTGCGTCTGGTCCTGCCGCCTACGGGCAACGAGTTTGTAGCTATGCTTAAGGACTCGTCGCTTGTCTCGGCGACCGGTTTTGTCCAGGAAATTATGTGGCGCTCCGTTAAGGTTGGTCGGGCCAATTTCAAGGGGTTAGAAGCCCTGGTCATTGCCGCTATGTGGTATTGGCTGATCACGATCATCTTTACGACCTTGCAAACGATGATGGAACGACGAATGGCGCGAGGGGACTGATAAAAATGGCCATCATAGAAATCAATGATTTGTACAAAAGTTTTGGCGCTTTGGAAGTTTTGAAGGGGATTTCCCTTGATGTCATTCAGGGCGAGGTGGTGACCATAATTGGGCGGTCGGGCTCCGGAAAATCAACTTTGTTACGCTGCTTAAATTTTTTGGAGCAGCCCACGCACGGCAAAATAACGGTTGATGGGTTGACTGTTGATGTTGAGCAGCATAAGTTGAACAGAGCGCAAAAGCGAATTATTCACGATATTCGGCTGCGCACCGGGATGGTCTTTCAAGAGTTTAACCTCTTTCCTCACTTAAGCGTGATCGAAAATTTGATCGAAGCTCCGGTGACAGTCAAGGGCATGAAAAAATCTGAGGCCATTCCCCTAGCCGAGACATATTTAGATCACGTCGGCTTGAGCAACAAGCGGGATGAATTTCCTAACCGCCTCTCCGGCGGACAAAAGCAGCGGGTGGCGATTGCCCGAGCCTTGACCATGGAACCCAAAGTGATGCTCTTCGACGAGCCAACCAGCGCGCTTGACCCGGAACTCATTGGTGAGGTGCTGGCCGTAATGCGCCAACTGGCTGATGAGGGTATGACTATGCTGGTGGTTTCCCATGAAATGGCATTTGCTCGCGACGTATCTCACCGGGTTGTTTTTATGGAGCAGGGTATTATCGCCGAGCAGGGGCCACCCGACCAGATCTTAGTTAATCCGCATAGTGAGAAAACCCGCATGTTCCTACAGCGCATTATCGAGTCGGGCCATTAGCCGGAACTCCTCAAAATTGGTCAACAAAGTATACTTAGCGGCGATAGATAGGTCAATTAGGGTGGGGAAAATCAGCTTCTTTCCATTCTCTTACTTCGTTATTTCGCGGGTCTGCCTTTAAGGCTTCAACCACGGGGAGCGTAGTTCCTGCCCGATCCTTGTACCAGGCCGCGTTCTCAAAACGTTCGTCGGAATGCCCGCCGGCGCTATTGGCTAACAGCCACGAAGTGTGGGCAAAGAAATATGCGGGAGCATCATCCAGCATAGCCTGATAGGCGGCTAAGGTGAGCTGGGTTAAATCCTCTTCCCGCACCGGCGGATAGCGTGGGTCCTCCGCCGCGCCCACGATAGCGCCACCCTCGGTGCTGATGATAGGGAGATAATAGCCAAACCGGTTGTAGAAAATAGTGGCATAGGCTTCGAATTTGCCAAAGGCGTTGGAGTCTTCTTCTATGGTGTTGCCGACCCAAAACCCGCCCTGCTCACGGGGCAGTTTGGCCATACTGCGAGCGCGATTGATGGCCGCCACCTGTTGCGGGGTCAACTCTCGCTCGGCGATTTCGGCTTCGGTCAGGGGAACATCGTCAACGTTGACCGGGTCGGTTGGATAATCCAGGGGATGATTGAGAAAGTAGTTGTGCACCGGGAGCCAGGCTCCCGGCAGTAGATTGGCCTGCCCTCTGAATCTGAGGCCATCTAGAAATTGGCGCAGAAAAACCATATCGTCGATCGTCCCGCCCCCGGCCAGGGCCGGCAAGCCGGGGTGACCGCCGGCGGCGTGAACCTCTTGGGCCGCCATAATCCACAGATCGGCGATGCGTTCTACGTTGACCGGCTCGCTGTCGGGCCAGCCGCCGGCCGGTCCGGCCAGGTTGGGTTCGTTATACAGTTCAAAGTAATGCACCCCCAGCGCTTTAGACTTGGCCACCAACTCCGGCAAATGCCGGTACGGCTCGTTGAAGGGCTTGTAGACCCGCATAATCGGCTCGATGTCGTTGGCCACCAACTGCTCGATGAGGTAAGCATGAACAACGTCGGGCTGGTCGTCCTGCAAGAATTTAACCCACTTGATATTCATCGCCCTTAATTCGGACACAAAATAGTCCACCACTTCTTCAGGTTGGGGCTGGTTGGTAGGCGCCCAGTGAATGCCGCGACCGTTGTCGTAGCTGGGCCGGGGATAATTGGCCAGCGGATTCTTTCCCGGCTGGGGTTCGACCCTAGCTTGCCAACAAGCGTCCTTTGCCTTTATTTCAACTTGGCCCCGACCCGCAGCCTCAGCGTCCGGACACAAACGGCGAGCTTCGTTAAGTCGGGGGCGATTCTTTAAAGCATCCACTACCGGCTCTTGATCGCCCTCGCGATCGTGGTACCAGGCGTTGACCTCCCAGGTTGGTTCATTATAATCCAGAGCCCGCTGGGCCAGCAGCCAGGTCATCGTGGCAAAGTAATAGTCGGGCGCGTCATCGAGCATATAATCGGCTGACCAGAGTGTCCAGTCGGCCACGGTTTGTCCATCCGCGACCGGAAAACGGGGATCCTCGCCGGAGCCTCTGGTTGCCCCCCCCTCTGTAGAGATCATTGGGATTTCAAAGCCAAACAGCTCAAAAAATTGGTTGCGAAAAGCGATAAAGTGAAAAAAGGCCGTCGAGTCGTCATAGATCGTGTAGCCCATCAAATCGCCGGCGAGGTATTGCCGGTTGATCTCGTTGGCGTGCTCAGCGGTCAACCCTAAGCGGGCGGCGTCTTCTTCCGTCAGCAGCCGTTCTCTTAAGATTGCGGCGACGGTACGATTGAGGTTGATTTCGGCGACTTGGGCTTCGGATAAATTATGACGGGCAATTTCAGCCTCCGTCAGCAGACGGCCGGTTTGATTAACCTCGTCGTAGGGGTAAGTGGGCGGATGGTTGATGTTGTAGTTGTGAATGGCGGCCCAGGAAAAATAAAGCGCATCCTCATTGCCTTGCTCGCGGAGGGCGTCGAAAAAGCGGTAGAAAAAATCATCGCGCCAGCCCGGTTGTTTTTGCGGTGGGGCAAAAAATGAGGGCAGGCTGGGGTACCCCCCGGACGCGTAAATCGTGCGGGCCGCCTCGGCCCAGATAGCAGCCAGATATTCCGGCTGGGGCTCGCCGCCCTCGTGACACCAGCCCCCGGCCCGTCCGAACTGGTTGGGTTCGTTGTACACCTCGTAGTAATATACGCCTTTGGCCACATAGTGGCGAACCAAGGCATCCAGTTCGACCGGGTTGTAGCCCGTGTTGCACTGCTGGTAGATGCGCATGACGGGCATTATACCGCGGCTGACTAAATCCTCGATCGTCTCGTCATAGTCGCGATTGGTCAGGCCATCGACCAGCAGTTTGACCCACTTGATGTTCATGCGGGTCAGCTCCGACACAAAGTAACTCGTCGCCTCGTCCGATTGGGCATAGAGGTGAGTGCTCCAATGAACTCCCAACCCGTTGTCGTCGGGGGGACGGGGAAAGGCGCTCAGCGGCAGCGGCCCGGCTGGGAAGCGGGAGCCCGGAGCCGGGAGTATGGCTTCCGGAGTTTGAGGGGTGGAGATGGACGCTTGCGGCGTTGAGGTTGGTTGCGGCGGGGCCGGGGAGGCAGACGTAACCGGTGCGGATGGCGGTGTTGACGTCGGGATGGAGGTGGACACGACCGGCGTCGGGGGTGGCGGTGTCGATTGGCAGGCAGCGAGTATGTTGGTTAAAAGGAAAATGAAGATTAAGAAGAACAGGCGCACACTCACCCATTTTCCTCCAACCGTTCCGGGAAGTCGGCAAAGGCAAGTAGCTCTGTTCTTACCTGTTGCCAGACTGATGGTAATGCCGTTACCAGATGGTCCATTCAAGATGCTTCTAAATGTGTGGCATAGATGTTGCGTATTCGATAGTCTGCTCTAAATCATTAATTTCCTGTCGAATACGTTGGGCCAGGGCTTTTCGGCGAACCATTATAATTCAACTCCTCCCTCTTGAAATACAAGGCTCAGACGTGGCGAAGCCGTCTCAATCGGTACCAAATCGATCTCAAATTCAGCTGAAATTGCATCCAATGCGCTCCACGCTCGCCAAAAGTCCTGACTCCTTATGCCTCCAACCGCCATGTCGATATCTGAGTCTTGGTGAAAGACTTGACCTTGGACTAGTGAACCAAAAAGAAGGATTCGCGTTGCCCCGAATGGTACTCTGAGGAGATTAGCAGCACGGCTAGCCACCGTGCGGGCACGTTGTAAGCGTAGGAGCCGTTTTTGTTTCGCTTTAGCCTCCCGTTGTCGGGCAGTGGCCCGGTAAAGGGCCATGTCTTGCTCAGTTATATGCAGCGCCGTTCTAACCATTATTGTGTGTCAAATCGTTATGTTCAAAAATCGATTTAGAAAATCAGTATGATTATAATAGCACACTAACCACTGTTTACCAAGCCTATTCCGATTCTCAATTAAAAAATTGTGTCTATTTAAAGTAGCCTAATCTTATGGTACAATGACTATCAATTTCACACTGTTATTTCTATCCGACGTCTCGCGCTCTGGAATAACTCACTCAGTCTCGGGCTCAAACCGGCAGGGCAACTCTTCCAGGTCAAGTTCATTGCAGGCCAGCGCGAGGCTAAGGTCTTAACTTGAGTTCGCGTAACAAATATCGTGACCGATTACAAAGATTATCTTCGCCAATTTAAGAAAAATCTGAATATTCTCGAAGAGCGCAAAGCCAAATATGCCGGCAATGCCCCCTTGGAGCTGCTCAATCAGATAGAGGATCACGAAAGCGCCATTACGCTGACCGAGCAAGCGCTGGCCGGCGAATTGACCGAGGCCGAATGGCGTGAGGCGCTCAAACCGCTGCTGCTGGCCGTGCGCGAGGGCCAGGTGCTCACTATTGAAGCTGAGACGTACATCGCCGAAGTACAGGGTGATGTCGTTAGCGGAGATAAGAACGTCTTCCTAACCTATATTCAAAATATTCCCCGGCGTTTTATGCTCGCCATTGGGGCTGCCGTTTTGATCCTGATCGGCCTGGGCATAACAAACTTGCAACCGGTCCAGGTGGCCCTGTTTCCAACAGCAACCCCCACGTCGACGGCTACGCCGACCAGTACCCCCACCCCAACGCCGGGACCGGACCGCATGCCGGCTGACTCGTTCAATGTAGCCATAGCCGAAATTGGGCGTCTCGACGCTCAGGGACAAGTTCAAGGTTCGGCGGATGGTCAGCGTATTAGTGAGTGGATCTACAGCGAACTCCAGCGCGAATATGAAAACTCAGAGGTTTTGAAAGAGCGTAACATTAAGGTCTGGCACGACAGTCTGGGACCGGCCGAAAAAAGCGTTGAGTTGGGGACAATCGGCAGCGATGAGGCAGCTGAGGGACTTGCCAAAAAGATCAACGCCAACTTGGTGATCTACGGCAATCTGGATACTGGCCAGAACCCCGCCACCTTTGAGCCCAGGTTCTATGTTTCCAGGCTGCGGGGCGAAGCCGACGAGATTGATGAAATTACGGGTCCGTTCCAGCTGGGTTCATCGATTCCCGTTGAACTGCCGCTTGACAAGAATGATCAGGTTACGATCACTTCGCTGAGACAACAGGTCGCCTTACGAGCCCTTGCTATGCGTTGGTTTACCATCGGCTTTATTTGGGATCTGCTGGGTAATACAAAAAAAGCCCTGGAAACGTTTAAACAAGCCGAAGCCGATTTAACGGAGTGGGCTAATAAAGGTGAGGGCAAAGAAATTCTGTACTACTTTATCGGGCGCGAGGCTCTGACCCTGGCTCGTGATGAACAAGCTGTACAAAATTCAGGGACCTTCGCAAGCGCCGAAGCCGCACGCACAGAGGCCGAAAGATATTTTCAGAAAGCGCTTGGGAGTAATGCCGGCTATGCCAAAGCGCACGTCGGCCTGGCCGGTGTTTATTACCAGCGGGCGCAGCTGCAACCGTCTGAGCAGCGCCTGGCCTTACCCGATATGGATCAGGCCATCGACCATTATCAGCAAGGGCTGGACTACGCGCTTGAGTCGCCGAGCGGGTTGGTCGAATTTGAAGCTCGCTTTGGCCTGGCCATTGCCGCCCGTCTCAAGGGGTTAACCTATCGCGACCTCGGCTTCCCTGATGAGGCCGAGGTTTATTTTGACTGGGCCGGCCGGGAACTTGCTATGATCCTGAAACCGCTGGCCGATGAGGAGCAGCAGCGTACGTTAGCCCAGGCCTATTTAGCTCTGGGTGTGACCTACAGCGAACAGGCCAGGCTCCAGAAAAGTCAGGGGGATATTGCAGCCGGTGTTGACCTGTATAAACAGGCCGAGGAAGCGTACGCCGGATGTATAGCTCAGGGCGATCCGGCCGAGGGGGGCAATCCTCACGATCTACTTTTGAAGGACATTATCGCTACGTACTGCCAACCGTATCGCCAGAGGGTCACGGAAGACCGTCTCGCTTTGGAGGGAAACCAATGATTAATATTCGCATAGTCAAACAGTTGTCGGGCCTGGTTGGAGTGGTTTTGTTCTTGTATGCCTGCGGTGTGCCCGGAGACGCACCGGATGGAGACCGGAGCGCCACCCGTATCGCCGAGCGGGTCCACGAAGAAGAGACTCGCGTGGCGGAAGAACAAGCCGTGGCCGCCACGCTGACGGTCAGGGCGCCAACGCTGCCCCCGGTCGAGCCAACCCCCAGCCCCACCATGGATGAGGTACAGGCTCCACTCTCGACGGA
The DNA here is from genome assembly GCA_041576335.1 of Anaerolineae bacterium. Taxonomy (GTDB): domain Bacteria; phylum Chloroflexota; class Anaerolineae; order 4572-78; family J111; genus JANQQF01. Next base: position 11,051 of record JBFGLD010000045.1, read on the forward strand.
CACCCCTACCGCTACGAGTGAGATTGAAGCAGCGTCAGTGCCACCGCCCACTGTCACACCGGCTGCCCCTATTTGCCAGGTTGTTTCTCAGAGCCTAAATATTCGTTCCGGACCGGGTGTTATTTATAACCCACCGCTTACAGCCGTGCCTAGAAATACGGAATTAATCCCAACTGCCTTTAACGGTGTGGGGATTCCCGGCGGTCAGTGGCTGCAGGTCCAGTTACCCGCCAGCGGACAAAGCGGCTGGGTTAGCGCCGACCCCCAATTTGTTGCCTGCAATGTCGACTTTGGCCGTCTGCCCTTCGTGGCGGCGCCCCCAACGCCTACGCCAACAAATACTCCGGTTACGGCCCCACCGCCCCCGACGCCGACCGAAATACCCTTTTTTGTATTGGTTCCTCCCGGTGGGGGAAACGATCAAATCGACGGGCAGGTGCTGTTCCCCGGTTACGGGCCTGGTGATCTGGATCCAAATAACCTGGTCTTCCGGAACAGACTGGCCTTCCGGGTGCTAACCTACGACGTTGGTACCGGCAGCACGACGGACGGTGCGGGCATTGACAGAGTTCGGATCCGTATCTCTTCCAGCGAGGACGGGGAGGTGCACAACAATCAAGAGAACAGCAGGGCCTTTTGTGCCTTTGGCGGGGATGAACCGGCCTGCCAGCCTTGGGTTTTTGCTGAACACGGCTACACCTGGCCCGACGGCAAGCAGATAAAGAATATCAACTACGATGTTTCAATCGAAATCATGCCTAAACAGGGAGACAAAGCCAATTGGAACTTCAGTTTCAGCATTGAGGGGGCCCCGTCCGAGCTGAACGCGGAAATCGTTCAGACAGGCCCGAACAGCACGGATACGTTTGTGGGTCAAGCCTTGGTTTTTCAGGTTGCGGCCTCCAATCCCAGTGCCGGCACCTCCGACGGGGCCGGGATCAAAAACGTCGACCTGCGTATAATTCGGAACGGAAATGTAGTCTACGACCGGACCGAGCAAAACGCAGGCTACTGTGCCTTCGGGGGGGGCGAGCCGAATTGCAACATCTGGATTTTTGCCGATCACAACAATGAGTGGCCCAATGGAAAAAAGATTGAATCCGGCGGCCACATTTTGCGCGCCACCGTCAACGCCCAAAACGGACAAAAGAAAACCGTGGAAATGACAATAGAGATACAGCCTTAATCCTGATTGTAATGCGGTCGATGATTAAGCCAACTAATTTTGTGAGCTATAGCCACGCAGACGAAGATTAAAGAAGGCCGAACTCTACTTACGCCTAAATGTATGCAAAGATTACCCATTCGGGTAATGACAAGCTCTACAAAACGGTTATAATAACTATTTAACCCTATTGGGCTCATATACTGTGCTACGGAAGCCCCGAACCGGCGCTGGCGGAAAGTGCGTTGGCGGGGTTTTTTTTTATAATGATAAGGAGAGAATGCCAAAATGCCACGATTAAATACAACGCTCTACCGGCCCGAATTCGAACACGACTCCTGTGGCGTTGGTTTTATAGCTCGCACCACCGGACAAGCTGGCCACGATATCTTGCAGATGGCCCTGGAAGCGGTGGCTTGTATGAAGCATCGTGCCGGTATCGATGCCGATGGTTTATCTGGAGATGGGGCGGGTATCTTAACCCAGATCCCCCACC
>JBFGLD010000046.1:0-12694 GCA_041576335.1 Anaerolineae bacterium
GAAGAGTTCACAGAAAGAGAATGCCCCATGAGAAAAACAATAAGGGTCGATAGCAGTACACTACAAATAGAACTCATGCCGTCCTCGGACACGGCTAAAGCACATCTCGTGATTCACTCGACCGATCACGACCAATCCCTGATTGTTTTTATTCACGAGGCGCCGGCTCTGCGTGAGGCCTTGGCCCTGGCCACAACCCAACTCGCCAAGCTTGAGGTTCGGGCCCGGCGCCGCCGCGAGCAAAGCAACCATTAACATGATAAAATGGTACCCATTCAACTTAGTCGCTTTTTGAATTCTTCGGTCAAAGCGGGTACATAGTCAAACAGATCGCCTACAATGCCGTAGTGAGCATATTTAAAAATAGGCGCATCACGGTCTTTGTTAACAACCACAATAATTTTAGAGGTTTTCATTCCGGCCAGATGCTGGATCGCCCCGGAGATACCACAGGCAATATAGAGATCGGGTTGGACCGTTTTTCCCGTCTGGCCCACCTGGTGGGCATAGGGAATCCAACCGGCGTCAACCGTAGCCCGGCTGGCCCCCATGGCGCCGCCCAAAACATTGGCCAGGCCTTTAACCGGAGCGAAGCCTTCCGGCCCGCCAACACCGCGCCCGCCGGAAACAATAATGCGCGCATCGGTCAAGCTGACCTGGCTGGCTGATCCATGCAGGCCTTCGACTTTGGTTGCGATCTCCTCTTCGGCAAGAATGGCATCGACCGCCGTAACCTCGCCGGTACGGCCGGTATCTAACTCCGGAGCCGTGAAAACGCGGCGGCGCACCGTTACAATGGAGGGACGAGCCTCGCCGAAAACCACCTTGGCTATGACGTTACCGATTAAAGCCGGACGGGTGGCCACCAGGGTCCCATTTTCAACCGACAGGTCGGTACAGTCGGCGGCCAGGCCCACGCCAAGGTTAGCTGCGACATAGGAGGACAAATCCAAGCCGGCATTGCTGGCCCCCATCAAGATAGCGGCCGGCGACTGCTCCTGGGCCAATTTTGTGATTATGGCGGCATACGGTTCCACCCTGAAATAATTCAGCGTAGGATCATTGGCTACGACAGCCCTGTCTGCTCCATACTGAATGGCTTCTTGAGCCAAATTATCAACGCCCTGGCCTAAAACCAGCGCCACGAGCTGCCCACCAAGCGAGTCTGCAACCTTGCGGCCAACGCCTACCGCTTCCCAAGCGATGGAGTCGACTTGACCATCATACTGGTCAATCCATACAAAGACATTATTTGCCACAGCACACCTCCTAGATTACTTTCTCGGCCAGCAGACGGTCGGCCAGGACTTTGGCGGCTTCGGCCGGCGCGCCTTCGATAATCTCAACCGCCGCCTCTCGGCTCGGCGGCAGGCTCACTTCCGGCCATCGTGCTTGAGAACCAGCCTGGCCCACCTGCCCGGCAGAGAGTCCAAGATCCGCGATGCTCCAGGTGGGAATCGTGGCCTTGGCCGCTTTGCGGATACCGATAAAGCTGGGGTAGCGTGGTTCGTAAATTTCCTTGACCACGGTGATTACGGCCGGGAGCTGACTCGCCACCGATTCTCGCCCCTGTTCTAATAACCTGGCGGCCTTGATAGTCTTTGCCGCCGGATCGACGGCCTCGAGGGCGGCGACATAGGAGATCAGAGGGATTTTAAGGAGGGCCGCGATCTGAATTGCCGTTGCGGCCATATTCCCGTCGATGGCAGAGCGTCCGGCAATGATCATATCATACTCGCCAATCTTGCCGATGGCTGCGACCAGCGTCCGGGCCGTGGCCAATGTGTCACTGTTTTCCAGAGCCGGGTCCGAAATGAGGATCGCCTCATCCACGCCCATTGCCAGGCCCGTTTTCAACGCTTCGACCGCTTCGGGCCTGCCCAAACATAAGGCCGTAACTTTGCCCCCGTGGGCCTCTTTTAACTGAATTCCGGTTTCAAGCGCATACTCATCCCACGGGTTTACAATCCTCGGACTGCCTTCGCCCATGAGCCTCAGCCCATCAACGGTGCCGGACAATTGAGCTGTATCAGGAACCTGCTTAATCAATGTGATGATATTCATGAGGTAAGTTTCTTCCTTCTGAAGTTTTGATTTAATTAAGACGACGCCAGTGGTTCCGGAGCCGGCTCGGCCAGCCATACCTCGGGATCGTAGGCTGGTAATTCGCAGCGCATTGCTTTGTCGTCACGCAGGCCGAGGACGTAGCTGGCCTGCAGCAACTGGTGAATCTGGGAGGTACCTTCGTAAATCACTGCACTCTTACTGTTGCGCAAATGACGCTCGACATTGTATTCATCCGAGTAGCCATAGGCGCCGTGAATTTGAACCGCATCACTGGCACTCTGAAAGGCGCCCTCGGTACAAAACCATTTGGCCATGCTGGTTTCGCGCGTGTTGCGAATGCCTTTATTTTTTAACCAGCCCACCTTACGGACCATTAATTCACCCAATTCGATGCGCTGCTGCATAAAGGCAATCAACTGCTGGACCAATTGGTATTCGGCAATAGGTTTACCAAACGTTTTGCGGCCGTGAGCATATTTCGCCGACTCTTCGAGACAGCATTTCATCAACCCTACTGCCCCGGCGGCAACGGTGTAGCGGGCATTATCCAGAGCGCTCATGGCTACTTTGAAGCCTTCACCCTCGCCGCCCAGGCGATGACTTTCCGGGACCGGCACCTCGGCCATATTGATCCAGCCGGTGTTGCTGGCGTGGACACCCATTTTACCTTCGATAGTACCGGTGGTCAATCCTGGCCAGCCTCGCTCCAAAATGAACGCGGTGATGCCGCGGGTTCCCTTCTGAGCATCGGTCTTGGCGAACACCAGCAGCCGGTCGGCCACGTCGGATAGGGTGATCCACATCTTCTCGCCGTTTAGAATATAATGGTCCCCCTCCTTGCGGGCACGACTGGTCATCCCGGCTACATCCGAACCGGCGCCGGGTTCGGTCAAGCCGAAGCAGCCGATAGCCTTACCTGAGGCCAGGGGCGGGAGAAATCTTTCCTTTTGCGCCTCGGTGCCCCACTGAAAAATAGGTAAGGCGTGCAGGCCCAAATGCACGGCAATCGTTTCCCGAATCGAGGAGTCGGCCCACTCTAACCCTTCAGAAACGATTCCCAGCGAGATATAGTCCATGCCCGCCCCGCCGTAGCTCACCGGCAGACAGACCCCCATGAACCCCTGCCTACTCATTTTGGGCAGCAGCTCCCGAGGAAAGGTATGATTTCGATCGTGCTCCTTGATAATCGGCATAATCTCCTTGCGCGCGAAATCATATACCATCTTTTCAATCATTTTGTGCTCTTCGTTGAGTTCAAAATCCATGGTCCTCGACCTCTTTGAAATAGTTTAATTATGTTTGGCGGTTATACGTGACCATACATACGAAAGCGTGATCATCCTCGCCTGCAACGCTTGACATTATAACCCGCCTTAATTTTAGTGACAACTTGGCGGCGGGCGCGTTCCACTTTGAGGGTGTTGGCGAAAACGAGGATCAACGAGATTAGCAAGGTAGTTATCTATTCTAATTCAAGCTGCCGCTATAGAGCTGACCGTCGCTCCACTGGTTTGAGCCACCGCTGGGTCAATGTAAAAAACTACGGGCTGCGGGGCGATTGGTTTCTCCGGGGGGCCTGGCTATAATACAGAGCAGTAGATATCTTGATCAGGGCTACCATACTTCTGATATGCAGAACAAGATTTTTTCGGGACTACTTGGGGTTCTTTTGCTGGTTGTGGGTGCTTGTACACTGCCCCCTCGGCCGGCACAACAGCCCGCCTCGTATTATTGGGCGCAGGTCCAACCCCTGATTACCGAACGACGCTACGGACAAGCGACGACAATCCTGGAGCAGGCAGCCCAGGCCTATCCGGAAGATACCGCCTTCCTAGATCGTATGGGGCAAATTTACCTGGCCCAGCGTCGCTGGCTGCTGGCCGAAGATGCGTTTAATCGGGCATTGGCTCGGCGCGGGCAGGATGCCAGTGCCACGGCCGGGTTGGCCGAGGCGTTATTCAATCAAGGGCGTATCGGCGATGCGCAGCGATTTTGGCTAAGAGCTGCTTCGATTGATCCCCAACTGCCGCGCGTCTTCACCGGTTTGGGGCGAACGCACCTGCAGTTCTTCGATTTTGATGCGGCCAAGGCGGCATTTTTCGAACAACAAAGGCATACGACAGATCCGGACGCAAATTGGTACCTGGCCGCCCTGACCGCACCAGTTGATCTGTCGGCGGCAGTCGATTTCCTGTTGGCAATTCCCTCGACCCCGGCAGGCACCGGCCAGAGCCGCACGTCTGCTTCGCCGGTCCAGCGGCGAGATTATCTGTTGGCCACGTTAGCTCCATACACGACCGAGACGCCACCGGCCGAGGTGGCCAAAGCCACCGGGATTGCCCTGGCCCAGATAGAACAGTGGCCGCTGGCTGTTCATGCGCTTAACCTGGCGCTGGAGCAATCTGCCGGCAATTCTGCTGCGCCGGAAGCTGAACTGCTGGCCTTTCTGGCCCACGCCCGAGCCCAGGCCGGGAAACCGGCCCTGGATTTGTTTGAGCAGGCGCAGGCAGCCGATCCGGATTCCGCCCTGCCACTCTATTTTGAGGCCCTCTACTTACGCCAACAGGGGGCACTGAACGCGGCCGCAGATTTATTTGAACAAGCCGTAACGCTCGATCCAGAAAATGCTGCCGTCTATATCGAACTGGCCCGTGTCAGAGAGCAGCAAGGTGATCTGCCCACGGCTGAGGCTTTATACGCCGCGGCCACTGAAATTGCGGAAGAGGAGTTGCCGTTCCAATTATTGCTGCTCAAATTCTATGCCAATCGCAGTTACCGGATCGAAGAGGCCGGTATTCCTTTGGCCGAACGCCTTATCGAGGCAGATCCGAATAATGCTGACGTCCATGATTTGTTGGGTTGGATGAGGTTTCTGTCCGGTGCGCCCGATGGAGGGGAACAGGCGCTGCGCCAGGCGCTTGACTTAGACTCGCGTTCGGTCAGTGCCCGCTACCACCTGGCCCGGTATTTCGAATCAACAGGGCAGGCGGCCTTAGCTGAAGCCGAGTATCAGCGAGTGGTAGATTGGGATACATCGGGCGTCTTGAGAAGCCAGGCACTCACCGGATTACGGCGTCTGGCGACAGAATAATAGCTGACTACTGGCTGAAGTCGTCACCGCCTGCTTGATCAAAATCGTTGGTTAAGCTGACCATTTTGTCTAAAGTCGCTTCTAACTGCCTCAACTCTTCGCCGTAAGTAGCCCAATCCCCCTTTTTCAACGCCTCCTGGGCCGCCTGGTAATGTTCCGATGCAGCCAGCGCCAATACGGCAACATCATCCCCGAGAACCAGTGATTTCGCCGTATTGGCCGGCTCAGAAGCTGCAGCCTCATTAGCTTCGACTTCGGCTGCGGTAGGCCGTGCGGCTGGCGGCAGGCTTGGAGCCTCCCCCTCAAACAGTGCTTGTAATCCTGCTGCCAGCGTTTCTTCCATGACGATCTTGTCGCCGGAAGCTAGAATCACGCGCTTCAGCTCGGGGATTTGGCCGTTTTCAGCCCGTAAGTACAGAGGTTCCACGTAAAGAAGGGCGTTGTCGATAGGCAGCACTAACAAATTTCCCCGGATTACCTCCGATCCGCCCTGGTCCCACAAGGTGATCTGGGCCGAAATCTCCGGATTTTGATCGATCCGGCCTTCAATTTGGAGCGGACCAAACACCAACTCTTGTTTGGGGAATCGATAAACGACCAGCTGCCCGTAACTTTCGCCATCCGAGCGGGCGGCCATCCAGGCAATCAGGTTATCTTTATTGTTCGGCGTAAAAGGCTGAATGAGCGCAAATTCGTTTTCGGTTTCGCCCGGCAGCTTGAGAATCACGTAGTAGGGTTCGACCGGTTGAGTGTTACCCGAGAAACTCTCCAGCGGTACCTGCCAGAGGTCTTCTTTGTTGTAAAATACGTTGACGTCGCGCATATGGTAGGTTTGGAACAGGGTGGCCTGAATGCGAAATAGGTCGACCGGATAGCGCAAATGGGCCCGTAGCCAATCCGGCATTTGGCTGAACGGGGTGAAGAGGTTGGGAAAGATCGTTTCGAACGTTTGCAGCAGTGGATCGGTATTGTCAATGACGAAATACGTGACGGTGCCATCGTAGGCATCGACTACAACTTTGACTGAGTTGCGAATGTAGTTAACCCCACCGAAGTATTGACTGTTGATCGGTTCCGAGTAGGGGAACCGTCCCGACGTGGTGTAGGCATCGAGCACCCAGTAGAGGTGACCATCTGAACCAATGACCAGGTAAGGATCTGAGTCGTAGCTGAGGAACGGTGCGATCTGGCGAACCCGGGCCTGGATGTTGCGGTGGAGTAAAACCCGGCTTTGGCTCGTAAACTCCTGGCTGAGCAGCATGTTGGCATCGCCCAGGCGGAGGGCGAAGAGCAACCGTTTAAGATATCTATCCATCACCACGCCACCGCTGCCCTCGTAGCTGGCAAAGACGTTTTCGTTGCCGCTGGGATAGTTGAACTCGCGCTCGTTGGTACCTACGAATACGAAGTCGCTGTCGGCTTCCCCATAGTAAATCTCGGGCCGTTCAATGGTCAAGTCAACGCGAGACTTGGGGGGCAAGTCCTTGATCCATAGTTCGGGCAGCCCTTCTCGGGTCACTTCGTTAACCGGGTTAACTACGGCTCCATAACCGTGCGTGAATTGCAGGCGTTGGGTCACCCAGGTCGGAGATTGTAACTGCCTTTTATCTAATTCACGCGCAGCCAGGGCCACCTGCCGCAGCTGCCCGTCGATTTCGTAGCGATCCAGGTCGGGTTCGAGAAATTGGTAGTAGAGCCGGATTGCCTGAAGTTGCTGGTACGTTTGCTGCAGCGGACGATAGTCCCACAAACGGATATTTTGTAGGGTGGTTTCGTTATCGATCAGCTTCTCTTGGGTGAGCGGCTCAATCTGAGAAAAATCCCGCTCCTGAATTTGATCCAGGTTGTAAGCAAGGCTCGTGAAATTAATATTATTTTCAATATAGGGCGTCTCGCGAGCCAACTCGTTGGGCTCGACGATGTAGCGCTGAATTATGTTAGGCAAAAACCCGGTACCAATAATACCGACTAACACCCACAGGAAGATGGCCGCCAGGCTGAGCGCTTGCCGGCGCAGTAATGTGTTGACCAGCAAAATAGCCGCCGCGGCAATGGCCACCGCTACCATGGTCCAGTACGCCGGTACGGAAACATTAATATCAGTATAGCTGGGACCAAAGGCCACCCCGCGCTCGGAGTACATCAAATCAAACAAACTCAACCAATGTCCCAAGGCAAAGGTCAAAAAGATGAGCGCGCCCAGAACGGATAAGTGAAGCTGTACATGAGGTAGGATGACGACACGACCTTCGGCTAAATTGTTTTGCTGAGCCAAGGCGTAAATCGCCACCGCGCCGATTAGCGACAGGAACAGCGATACGATGAGCCAACTTTGCACAAAATGGTAAAACGGCAGGCTAAATACGTAGAAGCTGACGTCTTGATTGAAGATGGGATCGGTTAGATTAAAGGTATGCTGGTTAAAAAACTGTAAGAACAGCAGCCAGTTACTCGAAGCAGCCGTGCCCATCAACCAGGCCAGGAATGCGGTAACACCTAAAATGGCCCACAAGATAAATTTTTGGGCGACCAGCGTCTCTTCGCCAAAAAATAGAAAATTGTGAATGGATAGCCGCCGGGCAATTAGCGAATTGATCAAAAACAGTATGGCAAATGGAACTGCCACGCCGAATCCAACCCCGATCCGGGCCCAGAGCTTGGTCAGAAAAACAGTCTCGAAGTTCAGGTGTTGAAACCACAGCAGATCGGTATACAGGGTGACCCCAAATTGAACCAGAAGATAAACAGCAATGACGACGATAACAATCAACCATATACGTAACCGGGCAGTATTAATCATGAACTAGTTAACTCCCAATCTTTCTCACTAATTTGCCAGGGCCTGATATCTTTGGTCTAAATCTTCAAGTTCTTGCTGTAAATCTTCAATTTGAATATGGATCTCGGGCGGAGTTGACAGGCCATATTGGGCTTTTTGTATTTCCAAGCGATATAAACGCCGCTTCTTTTCCTCAATGAGCGTTTGTACGTGTTCGAGGTCAGAGATTTGGCTGGACCGAAAGCTTGGGCTCGGCGAAGCAGCCGTCGCCGCTAAGGAATCCGGAGCCGTCGCCGCACGTTTGTCGGGAACATCTTCTTTGTTAATAATGCCCACAATGTCCTCGACAATCGCCGTCAAATCGGCATCAACCCGGTCAAGATCGCCACCCCAGACGGGTCGCCCATTCTTAGGTTTTACATTCATCCGGGCCAGCCACTTGAACGCTCGCCAGGCGCACGGCTTGGCAATGACCGGAAAGACGGTCAACCCTTTGCTCTGACGCCGCTCGAGGAAACCCGGGACCTCTTTGCCCAAAATAAAATCAGAGGTTAAAAAGTTGGCACTGATCAGTAAAATGGCAACCTTGGCGCGAACCATAGCCTGCTTGATTTCAGCTTCCCAATCAGCCCCACCTTCAATCCGGTCGTCGACCCATAAATCAATAAGACCGGCGTGCTGCAGCACTTTGAGGTGGGCTACCAGCTGATCCTTTTCGGTTTCGTCTTTATGACTGTAACTCACAAAAACAAGGGGTTGAGCCATCCGTAGTTTTACCTAGTATTAGAATGTAGCCGACTAGCCGGGTGTTCACCTTAGAGCAAGCAAATTGACGGGCTTTTAACCGCGAGCTTAACAATAGTATACCATCGCTTTCCCGTTCTGACTACTTTCTTGAAAACTGCGCCCGATTTTCTAATCTTGCCCTAATGTTCAGCGTAGGCGGGGAATTGGTCAGCCGATTTTCTTGGGGTATAATCCGTATCATGTGGCTTAAGCAGCAGCTAAAAAAGAATCCCTGGGATGCGCTGGCCCTGTTTGGGCTGGGTGGGGCCGGCCTGGCTACGGGGATATGGGCCAGCGTCATAATCTTTGATGATGCCCTGATCACTTTTCGCGTAGCCGAAAATCTGGCACGGGGGCAGGGCTTTGTCTACAACCTTGGTGAGCGGGTTCAGGTGACGACAACACCCTTGTATACCATGCTGTTGGCCGCAGCAACTTGGCTGTTTGGTTCGGCCTACCGGGCAGCCTTACCACTGAATCTGATTCTCTCGGTGCTCATTCCTATACTGGCCTACGATTTAGGTCGTCGCCTGGCAGGGCGGATCACCGGTTTGATCGGCGCGCTCCTGCTAACAATGGCTCCGCTGTTGGTCATCTCCTTCAGCATGGAAACGTATCTTTATGTGACTCTGATTTTAGCCTCGATGGTGGCCTACGTTACTCAGCGATACTGGCTGGCCGGCGTACTAGTAGGACTGACGGGGCTGGTGCGGGGCGATGCGGCCTTGCTGGCTGCCAGTATGTTGACCTACGATCTTCTAGCCTACCGCGGTTTTCGCTGGCGGCTGATTATCCCGGCGTTAGTTATTCCGGCCGGTTGGTATTTATTTGCGGTGATTTACTTCGGTTCGCCGTTCCCGGCAACCCTCAACGCCAAAGTGGCCCAGGGCGAATTTAACTGGCTCGGTGCCCATTTTCTCGATGGGCTCGCATTATATGCGGATCGCTGGATTCGACTGGAGAACCTCGATACTTTCCGTTTTATCCCCTTTTTGGTTGGTTTAGGGCTGCTGAGGGCGATTTGGTCTGAACGGCCCTGGTTGATTTTGGTAGCCCGTGACTTGTTACAAGTGGCTGCATTTGCGGCTCTCTCGATTCCGGCTGCCGAGTGGTATTATGCAGCCTTGATGCCGGGCATGGCCTTGCTTAGTGCGCGTGGAATTCAAATTATTGCGGAAGGGTTAATGGCTGGGGTCTATTTTTTGGTCCGCCGGAGCAAAAGACCTTATGCCATGGCCGAGTTCAAAGGAACCCTGACCGGCATTTTGGCAGCTGTCCTGGCTTTTGCCTTACTCCGAGATGTTTACCTGGCAACAGCTGAAATCGTTGCCCATAACCCGGATTGGAAAACCGCGGTTTATCCGGATACGGCCCGCTGGATTGCCGAAAATACAAATACTTCGGCCAACTTTGCGACGATCGATATCGGCCATTTGGGCTACTGGTCGGGCCGGCACGTTATCGATATTGTCGGTTTGGCCCAAACGGATGTGGCCCCCTATATTGCTCAGGGTGATTTTGGCTATGCGATTCGCCATTATCAACCAGATATGGTGCTGCTCGGTTTTTCATGGCTGCCTGAAATACAGAGCACACCCTGGTTTCAGTCCGATTATGCGCCTCGCCGCTATTTCAAATTTCAAGCTTACGACGAGCCCCTGATCCTCTTTAGCCGTCGTCAGGGGGTTAAGGTGCAGCCGGATATCGCTTCGGCAGCGGCAATTCAACCGCTGAATGTGGACTTTAATCGGCAAATAAGATTGACGGGTTACCAGGTAGGTCAACCTCTGATACCGGGTAGTCACTTCAACCTAACGCTTTTTTGGCAGGCTGATGCCCCGATTGAGGTTGATTTTACGGTATTCGTGCAGCTAGTTGATGGCCACGACCGTATCGTCGCCCAGCGCGATAGCAAGCCGCAGAACGGTTTTTATGGTACGTCCTATTGGCAGCCCGGCGAGCAGATCATCGATCCGCACGCCGTCTTGATCGGGCCCGGCGTTCGGCCCGGTGAGTATGATATTTTGGTGGGTTTTTACGAGGCTGAGACGAATTTGCGCCTGCAAATTTTGGATCAGTCCGGTGCTTTCCAAAGCGATCACATTCGTATTTCCGGCATTCAGGTAGGAGCTTCATCGTAGACAGCAGCGCCGGTCAGTTCTCCAACACTGCGCCGGCCTTTAGCGGGTCAAATCCTGGCGGCCAGCGGGTCCGATCGTTGTATCTGGCGCCGATGAGGTTGGCGGCAGTCAAATCAGCACTACTTAGATCGGCGTCGTGGAGGACGGCCAGGTTGAGCGATGTCTTGTGCAGAATGGCTTGGCGCAAACTAGCGCCCGTGAGATTGGATCCGGTCAATATGGCCCCGCTTAGATCGGCTTCGGCAAAGTTTACTCGACATAAGTTGGCCCACAGGTTGGCCCAACTCAGGTCAGCACCACTCACATCAGCGTCCGACAGGTCGGCCTCGCTTAGATTTGCTTCGACCAGATCGACCCGTTGCAAGTTTGCATGGCGCAGATCAGCTTGCCCCAGATCGGCCTCACTCAAGTCAGCCTCTCTCAAGTCAGCCTCTCTCAAATCGGCTCGACTTAAATCGGCCTCGCACAAATCGGCATCACTAAGGTTAGCTTGGTACAGCTGAGCATCCTGAAAATCTGCCAAGCAGAGATTGGCGCGCCGAAAATTAGCCTGCGCCAGGTTAGCTCTGCTCAAGCTGGCTACCCGTAGGTCCACCCCGGCCAGATCAACGGCCTGCAAATCGACCCCGCTTAAATCGAAGCGGGCCAGGCTGGTGCGACGTCCGTCAGCAGCCCAATGCAGGGCAATTTGATACTGGCGCCGGCGCGGTGACCGGGCGTTGACTTCCTCGATAGCGGCCTCAGCCTCTCCCCGGTCTGATAACCGGGCAAAAAGTTGGTGAAGTTTTCTTTCAAGTTCCGCTATCTCGGCGACAACGCTCTCGGCAGTAAAAATACCCTGTCGTAGCTGTTGTTCTCGAAGCAGCTGCAAGCGGTTGTGATAATCCACAAAATGCTGCTTAAGTGTGTCCGGTGGTGATCCCGGCATGCTGTTGATCCCTCACTCTGAGAAATTACGCACGACCTTTATATCATCGCTTGAAGCGATACCAGATGGTTACCTGCACCCCATAACTGACGGTAAAAACGATCAAACCGATAATAAACAACCACAGGATACGGCGCGGGCTCATAACCGTTCTGAAGGTAATGGGAGGAACCACGGTAAGTGTTGGTGATATAGGCTGCGCCGCCGCCAGGTTATCGCCCGCTTGACCTACGCCCGGATCAGGCAACGCTGCCGGCAAAGGCGCGTTATCGCCGCGTGCGGACTGTGCGGCGGCGCTGTTGAGCGGCGCTGCGGTTGCCGCGGCGGCCGGCAGGGTGGGCAGTGGGGTCAACGTGGGAGGCGGAGCGGCCGTGGGCCTGTTCGTCGGCTCAGGCGAAGGCGAAGGGGTTGGCACGGCCAATGGTGTCGCGGTGACTTGTGGTGCCGCTGCCGGCAAAGCAGCTCTTTGGGCCGGTGCTCCCACTTCAATTAGCAGGCGCGGTGCGCCGCCAATGAAGCAGTTGCTGCCGTTGCTACAGCTGGCCCCAGGAAGTTCCAGATTGTGGATCCCATCGGTTGCGGCCGTCGGCTGCTCATTGCCTTGCTCATCAACCAAAATCGCCTCCGCCGCGATCGCGGGCAGCGGCACGGTGACCGGCGTTGTAGCGGTGTTCCACACCACCGTCGTCGTCTGACCGGCCCGGTCCAGCGTAACCAAGTAAACATTACCCACCTGCTGCCAGGCTGCGGTTTGGGTATTGGCAAAATGAGTTGTTACGGTCCGGAAGGCATCAAAGGCCGGACGACGAGAGTTATCGCCGCGTAGTAATCCGTAAGGTTCTACCGATTCGGGGTGGTTTGTTTCGTTGCGCATCTTGTTGAAGGCGATGCGCTCGGCCCCA
>JBFGLD010000047.1:0-12671 GCA_041576335.1 Anaerolineae bacterium
CGGGCTCGCAATGAGGGGCTACAGCAACTCGGTAAGCTCATTGAGCTCCAAATTAAAACCTCGCAACAATATTTACGGTATCGGCCCTCGGCTCAACCAGACGATTTATCTCCGGTCCTTTCGGGGCTGCCAAAACAACCGATCCGGTCAAATGGCCTTGTCTGGGATGAGGCTGATCTTTTAGAGTTTGCCGGGGGAGAGATTGCAGATATCTTCGGTCAGGAATATGCTATCATCGATACTTATTCGCGGCGGGTACGGCTGCCACTGCCACCCTATCTGCTGGTTAGCCGGGTGACCAAGGTAGAGGCGCAGCCCGGTCAATTCAACCCCTCTTTTATCCAGACCGAGTACGACGTCCCGTCCGATGCCTGGTACCTGGTAGATGGGCAGGTTCCGCTGGCCGTGGCGGTCGAGTCGGGCCAGTGCGATTTGCTGCTTATTAGCTATCTCGGTATCGACTTTGAAAATAAAGGGCATCTGGTCTATCGGCTGCTCGATTGCACGCTCACTTTTTTGGCTGACCTTCCCAAAGCCGGCGACACGTTGCGTTATGATATCCGCATTAATTCCTTTGCTCGCAGCGGTGACAACCTGCTCTTCTTTTTTAGCTACGAATGTTTTGTGGGTGACAGAATGATACTCAAGATGGATGGCGGGTGTGCCGGCTTCTTTTCAGATGAAGATCTTGAGCAAGGCAAAGGGATTATCATTACCGAAAAAGAAAGGGCGGAGCGGCGCCTGATTCAAAAGAGCCGTTTTGAGCCCCTACTTGTTTGTGACAAGTTACGATTTGATAAGCCCGACTTATTGCAGCTTAGCCAGGGAAATCTGGCGGCCTGCTTTGGCACAGCTTATGCCCAGCCCGGCCTCACTTCTTCGCTGCGTTTCCCCCAGGAGGCTATGCTGATGATAGACCGGGTGACATCTATCGACCCTGGGGCTGGCGCTTGGGGGTTGGGTATCATCATTGCCGAAAAAGATCTGTCGCCACAAGATTGGTATTTCCCCTGCCATTTCAAAGATGATCAGGTGCTGGCCGGCTCTTTGATGGCCGAAGGCTGCGCCCAACTTTTACAGTTTTACCTGCTCTATTTGGGGGTACAGCGCCGTACGCAAGATGCCAGGTTTCAGCCCATCCCAAATTTGCGTCAGGTTGTCCGTTGTAGAGGACAGGTGACACCCGTACACCGACGACTGATTTATCGGATGGAAGTGACTGAGATTGGGCTGACTCCGCAGCCCTATGCCAAGGCAAATGTGGATATTATGTTGGATGGCAAAGTTATCGTAGATTTCAAAGATTTGGGCTTGCAATTGTCGGAAAAGGAGCCGGCTAACGTCCTGTCGCGCCAGCCCGAAACTCAGCTCAAGAAATCGGCCGCAAAAATAGCCTTGTTTAGTGAAGACCACGTTACCGAATTCGCTACCGGCTCCATCCCCAATTGCTTCGGCCCGGACTACAACATCTATGTCAATCGCCGTACCCCGCGCACACCCAACGGCGATTTACAGCTCATTAGCCGCGTGCTGTCCATTGAGGCCGAGCGGTTCAATTTTTCTAACAACCCTGTCCTGGTTAGTGAGTATGATGTTCCGGTAGATCCCTGGTTTTGTCGGCAAAATGCCTTTCCGGCCGTGCCCTATTCAATCTATATGGAATTGGGGCTTCAACCTTGCGGATTTCTCTCCGCTTATCTGGGGTCGACCTTGCCGTTTCCCGATGAGGATTTTTATTTTCGCAATCTTGATGGCTACGGCCATCTATTAAGGGATATTGATGTGCGGGGCCAAACGGTAACCAACCAGGTGCGCTTGCTTTCTTCGACGGCCCTTCAGGGGGTGATTATCCAAAAATTCGCCTATCAGTTAGCGTGTGAGGCTACCCCTTTCTATCAAGGTGAAGCCGTATTCGGTTATTTCACCGCGCCGGCCCTGGCTAATCAGGTGGGGTTGGATGGGGGAGAACCTGTACTGCCCTGGAGTGAGAAGATGGAAGTACGGCTTACCAAAACTGGCCCGGCATTTCGTGGGCGGCGGCACTCCCTCAATCAATCTAAGCCCAATACACCCTATTACCGTCTAGCCCAAAATCAGTTGAGCTTTTTGGATGAGTTTTTGGTCATCGAGGGGGGTGGACATCACGGTCGGGGTTATATCTATACCGGCAAACAAGTTGATCCTGACGACTGGTTTTTCTCCTGCCATTTTTATCAAGACCCGGTGATGCCTGGTTCCCTAGGGGTGGAAGCGATCATTGAGGCCATGCAAATTTTTGCCCTGAAGCAAGATTTGGGGCGACACCTGAAATCACCACGTTTTAGCCAGGTATTTGACTATAAAACGGTTTGGAAATATCGGGGTCAAATTGTGCCGAGTCACCAAATAATGAGTCTGGAGGTGCATCTTTCAGAGATAAAGATCAATCCGCAACAGGTTACCATTGTGGGCGATGCCAGCTTGTGGCGCGACGGCATGAGAATTTATGAGGTCAACCAGGTGGCAATCAGCCTGGTAGAGGCATAGGGTGAATACGATGTCTATCTCTGAAAATGGATTGCGATACATCGGCGACTTAAGCACATCTCATCCCGGTCCCCGCCGGCATTGGACAGACCCGCCAGGCTTGGCTGTTTTTGATCTCGAAAAAATTAAGGTCCTACTGCTTGATGTCAACCAGTCTTACTATGTGATCAGAGACAGGGGGCGTATTGGGCTGACTCAGGCCGGGCAACCGGTTACCCCAGATGAATTCGCCGGGGCAAGCACAGAGGTCCTGATGACCATACCTCCGCTGCCGCTTGAACAGTTAGGCGATCCGGCTTTTCGGGCGTGGCATGGCCTCAAGTATGCTTACGCAAGCGGCGCAATGGCCAATAGTATCGCCGCTGAAGCGTTGGTCGTGGCTATGGGTCAAGCGGGATTTTTAAGTTCATTTGGGGCCGCCGGGCTGCTGCCGGACCGCATCGAAAAAGCCGTCTATCATATTCAGCAGGCGTTACCGAATGGGCCTTATGCGTTTAATCTCATTCACAGCCCCAACGAAGCCGCCCTTGAGCAAGCGGCAGTAGATCTCTACCTACGATACGGCATCACCACCGTAGAGGCTTCGGCCTATTTCGATTTGACTCCCCAGATCGTCTATTACCGGGTGGCCGGTCTGGAACAGACCAACGACAATCAAATTGAAATCAAAAACAAAGTCATTGCCAAATTGTCGCGCCGGGAAGTTGCCAGAAAGTTTCTTCGGCCCGCTCCCGATAAAATTCTGGCCGAGTTGGTCCGACAAGAGCTTATCAGCGAAGCGCAGGCCAATCTGGCCCGTTATGTTCCTATGGCCGATGATATTACCGTCGAGGCAGACTCTGGCGGCCACACCGATAACCGGCCGCTGGTCAGCCTCTTACCCTCAATCATTGCCCTTAGAGATGAGATTCAAGCCCAATGCCAATTTGCCGTGCCGGTTCGGGTCGGGGCCGCTGGAGGCATCGGTACACCCGCCTCAGTGCTGGCTGCATTTATGATGGGTGCGGCTTACGTTGTGACCGGCTCAATCAATCAGTCCTGCCTTGAAGCGGGTGCCTCCGACCATACCAAGGCCCTTCTGGCTCAGGCTGATATGGTCGATGTTATGATGGCCCCTGCCGCTGATATGTTTGAGTTAGGGGTCAAGTTGCAGGTTTTGAAGCGAGGGACTTTTTTTCCGATGCGCGCCCAAAAACTTTTTGACTTATACCAATCCTACAATTCGATTGATGAGATTCCTGCGGCGGAGCGAGAAAGATTAGAAACGCGCATCTTCAAACGAAGTCTTGACTCAATCTGGGCTGATACGGTAGCCTACTTTACCGAACGAGATCCGGATCAAATCCGGCGTGCCGAGAACAACCCGAAGCGAAAGATGGCCCTTGTTTTTCGCTGGTATTTGGGCCTATCGTCGCGCTGGTCAAACATTGGAGAGGCAGGCCGAGAGGTAGATTACCAAATTTGGTGCGGACCGGCCATGGGTGCCTTCAATGACTGGGTTCGAGGCTCTTATCTGGCCGAACCGGGCAATCGCCGTGTGGTTGATGTGGCCCTACATCTTATGCGGGGAGCAGCCTTCCTGTATCGAATCCAAAGTATGCGGTTGCGAGGTTTATATGTTCCGGCTGATTATGGTGACTATTATCCAATGCCTATTCAATAGAGCCGTGATAGGCCCTTGACCATCTACCTTTTGTAAGCAGTCGAGTAATTCAGAAGATTTCCCCCGCCGATGCAGCTTATCCAACCGTTTAGTGGTTCCCCTCTTAAGCTCAGGCTGGCCCGCGATCTCGTTCGCTCGCTAAAACGCGGTCATCCCTGGGTTTTCGCCGATGCATTGCGGCAGCGGCCGCGCGCTGCCCCTGGCAGCCATGCCGTCCTGTTGGATAACAAAAAAGGGCGGCGCGTAGCCGCCGGATATTATGACCCCAAGAATCCTATTGCCTTCCGCGTTTGCACCTTGGCGCCCGGCGAACTCATAAACAATCGCTGGGCCCAAACCCGATTCGAACGGGCCCTTGCCCTGCGCCGCGCCCTTTTTGATGTAACTATGACCGGCTTTCGTCTCTTTAATGGCGAGGGGGATGGTTTGCCTGGTCTTATCTGTGATATTTACGGTGGGACCGGGGTGATCCAACTTGACGGCGCCGGCCCGCGGGGGTTTTGGCACCTGCCCGGGATAGCCGCTTGGCTGGCCGAAACGCTCTCTCTGCAATGCGTATACGAGCGATACCAATCGCGGCGGGCTGGGACAGGGCAAACACTGATAGGGCAGCCTCCGGTCGAACCGGTGTTCTTTATTGAGAATGGGGTTAGCTTTACAGCGGACGTGATGCGCGGTCAAAAAACCGGCTTCTTTCTCGATCAGCGTGAAAATAGGCAGCGCATCCGCAGCTTGTCGGCCGGTCGACAGGTGCTCAATATATTTGGTTACACCGGCGGCTTTTCCGTTTATGCCGGTTTGGGCGGTGCCGGCCACGTCACCACGGTCGATTCAGCCGGACCTGCCTTAATGGTGGCCAATGATCACTGGCAACTCAATGGCCTGTCACCTGCCCAGCACCAAACGGTAAGAGCTGATGCTTTTGCCTTTCTTGAGACGGCTGCCAGGAAAAGCGAACGCTGGAATTTGGTCATTAGCGATCCACCCTCTTTTGCTACCTCGCAGGCAGCGCTCCCAAAGGCACTGCAGGCTTATCAAAATTTAATTGCCGCCGGCGCGTCCGTAACCGCAGGTGATGGCCTGCTTGCCGTCGCTTCTTGTTCTAGCCACGTAAAACTCGCTGCATTTTTGAACGCGTGTCAGGAGGGGATTTCCGCTGCCGGTCGGCGAGCGACCCTTCTGGGCAGCTATGGCCAACCGGCTGACCACCCAACCCCGTTGGCTTTTCCGGAATTCCAGTATTTGAAGTTCATTTTGCTGCGAGTCGACTGATTCTTACTTACCCCAATAGGTTGGCGTCGACAAGACGAGCACCGTAAAAAGCTCTAAGCGGCCGAGCAGCATCAGAAACGACAAAAACCATTTACCGGCGTGAGGAATCGTGGCATAGTTATCCGTTGGTCCCACGTCACCAAGGCCAGGGCCGATGTTGCCCAGCGAAGCAATAACCGAGCCCATTGCCGACAAAAAATCGAGACCAATCATTGTCATGAAAAGTGAGGACACCAGAAAGATTAGCAGGTATAACACAAAAAAAGCGAGAATGTTTGAGACGATGTTTGACGGCACAGCGCGGTTATTCAGTCGAACCGGGATCACTGCACGCGGGTGAATCAGGCGTTTTAATTCAACGAGCCCGTTCTTAATAATGATCAGCAGCCGAACCATTTTAATCCCGCCCCCGGTTGAGCCCGATGATCCGCCCGTGAACATCAGAATAAAGACCATAAACAGTAAAGGTGTGACCCACACTTCGTAGTCGGCCGTAACAAAACCGGTCGTCGTAACAATGGTCAGGGTGGTAAATAAGCTGTCGCGGAAGGCTTGTTCGATTGGGTGATTGTGATTAATGATTAAACCCAGGGTTAATATCAGCGTTACGATTAGAACGACGGCCGAGTAGAATTTGAACTCTTCGTTTCCCCAAATCCTTTCATACCTGGTTTTAAGGGCAAAATAATGTAGGGCAAAGTTGACGCCGGCCAAAAACATGAAAACGGCGATAACATATTGAATATAAGGGCTGAAAGACGTAATACTGTCTTGCCTGGTCGAAAACCCACCAGTTGCCATGGTGGCCATACTGTGATTAAGTGCATCAAACAGGGACATGCCGCCCAGCATCAATAACGCAGTTTCGGCCAGGGTTAGCATAACATAGATAACCCACAGCCTTTTGGCGGTTTCTTTGACGCGTGGATGGATCTTATCCGGTGTCGGCCCGGGTACTTCGGCAATAAACAGCTGCATGCCACCGATGCCCAGGATAGGCAAAATAGCAATGGACAACACAATGATGCCCATACCGCCAATCCAGTGGGTCATGCTTCGCCAAAACAGGATCCCTTCGGATATCGACTCGATATTGTTGAGAACGGAGGCCCCGGTAGTGGTAAACCCCGACATTGTTTCAAAAAAAGCATCGGTGTAATTGGGAATTGCGCCGCTAAATACAAATGGTAGCGCCCCAAAAAGCGACATAACCACCCAACCTAAGGTGACAATTAAATACCCGTCTCGTTTGCCAATAGCAGTTCGATCAGCGTTGTGCGTAGCTCTCCAAGCTACTGCCCCTGTACCAATGGTCAGGCCACTGGCAGCTAAGATGGCCCACTGGTCACGACTGTCGTGATACCAGGAGAATGGTAGCCCGGCTAACATTAGCGCACCGCTAAGGGCTACCAGAAGTCCCAAAACGTTAATTACAACTTTTATGTTAATCATACTGGGTCGTATTCACATGCCTCGTTGAATTTTGAGTGGACTGCCCTAATGGAAAAAGGTCTCAAGCTGTTCGATGGCTTCAGGTCGAGAGAAAACGACGACACGATCATCGGGTTGCAGGACCGAGTCGCCAACCGTAATAAAACTTTCCTCGCCGCGAATCACGCCGCCAATAATAGCCCCCTTCGGAAATCCGGTCAGGTCCTTGATGGCATTCGTGGTAATCTTGGTGTTGGGCTTGACCACGTATTCGCAAATTTCGGCATCGGCATCGCTCAAGTTCATAAGCAAAACAATTTCGCCTTTGCGAATGAAACTAAAAATGTGGCTGGCTGCGATAAGTTTTTGGTTAATAACGGTGTCAATGCCCAGATTCTGCGTGAGTAACATATAATCCATGTTGTCGACCAAGGCTATGGTTTTCTTGACGCCTCTACGTTTGGCTAATAGACAGGTCATAATATTCGTTTCGGTATCGCCGGTGACCGCGATAAAGGCATCCATGCTTTCAATGCCTTCCTCGATTAGGAAGTCAATACTTCGCCCGTCGCCGTGCAAGACGAGCGTGTTCGTTAATTCGTCGGCCAGTTGTTCACATTTCTCGCGGTGATTATCGATCAATTTTACGGCGAAGTCATCCCCCAGGCGCTGGGCAGTTTTTGCCCCAAGTTTACTCCCGCCAAGAATCATAATGTTCTTGATTGTAATCTTTTTATTGCCCGTAAAGGCGATAACCTCGTCGATGGCGTGGTTATCGGCAATGATAAAGACCAGATCGTGCCGGCGTAGAAAGTTGATGCCGGTTGGAATAATCGTTCTCGCGTTGCGCACGATGGCCACAATTCTAAATTTCAGGTGAGGATACATCTGGGCTATTTCCATAATACTCTTATTGGCTACCGGCGCTTCTAATCCAATACTCATTTCTAAAAGGGTTAATTTGCCGTTTTCAAATTCAAACGCGTTTCTGGCCGTTGCTTGCTTAATCAACCAGATGATTTCTGTTGTGGCCAGGTCCCCAGGGAAAATCATCGAGTCGATCCCCAACCTTTTAAAATCGATGGCACAACCATCCTCCAGGTACTCTGAATTTTCTACTCTGGCAATTGTTGTCTTGGCGCCGAGATGTTTGCCCAGGGTTGCGGTCAAGATGTTAACCTCTTCTAATTGTGTGACCGCGATCAGTAAATCGGCGTTAGCAACGCCGGCATGCTTCAAGGTGCTGATGGACGTCGAGCTCCCCTCGATGGTAATGAGATCGGTATACGATTCAACCAAGGCCAATACTTCCCGGTTGGTATCGATTACGACGATGTCGTGGTGTTCTTGCGTCAACATTCTCGATAGATAAAAACCGACTTCACCAGCCCCGGCAATAATAATCTTCATAAACTTGTTAACCTCCCATCATTCTGGCTAATCGGTTCAGCTCTTCCTCAACACCCATGGCAATGATAGCCGTTCCGGGAAATAACCTCGTATCGGCATTGGGGTGAGAAAACACCATTTTCCCCGGATGATCAACTGCCAAGACAGCAACCTTTAATTTGGCGTCTCGCAATGTCAGCCCAACCAGCGGCGAGTCGTTACCGACAATAAACTCTTCGATGCGCATTTGGTGATCGCCAAATTCCAGAATCCCGTCTAAAAAACTGACCACATTGGGCCGGGTCAACATCTGGGCAATGCGCCGGCCGGTGATTGTATACGGTGACAGCACGGTATCCGCGCCGGCTTTTTCCAATTTCGGAATCGAAGAATCCATATTGCATCTGGAAATTATTCTCAAATCGGCCTTGATACTTTTGGCCGTAAGGACAATAAAAACATTCTCCGCGTCCGACTTAGCCGCGGCAACAAGCGATTTGGCTCGCTCAATTCCAGCCTCACCCAGTACTTTTTCGTCAGCCGCGTTCCCCAGAACGGAGGGCAGGCCTAATTGCTGGCACTCTTCCATAACCTCAGGATCGAGGTCGATAACGATCAGCGGTGCTCTTTGCATCTTTAATTCTTTAGCCAGGTTACGCCCCAGGCGGCCAAAGCCGCAAATGATCGTATGATTGCTAATTTGCTCCAAAATTTTTTGTCTCCTGCGATTACGAATGCGTTCTAAAAATTCTTTCGAGGTGAATAGTTCGGCCGTAGCCGTTATAGCATAAGAAGCCGCCATAACGCCAATAACAATCAGGGCGATGGTAAATACGCGTCCACCTGGGGTTAACTTATTCACCTCGCCGTAGCCAATCGTGGTCATGGTAATGATCGTCATATAGAGGGAATCTGTAAACGACCACCCCTCAATAATCATATAACCGCCACTGCCGACGGCAACGAGGACCGAGAGGAGCCCAACCATCACAAAGAACGGATGCTCGGAGATTAGCTTGACCGGCAGCGGAGAACGTAAAATTTCGGGTGGTTGGTCGGCCTGCCTCGAATTTGTTGATTTTCCGATTTTAAATAAAGATTTCATTAATTGCTTATGGTTTTACCTTTACCACTCAATCTTCCGCCCGTTCCCAACTCAGGGCGGTCTGTTTTTCGAAGCGCGATATGGCTCGGCAGTCTATCGGGTCCGCTTTCTGTTGCCGTCCACCACCCAGCTCAACGCCGCTTTTGCCGACCTCGGCGGCATCAACAGCGACCAGATAACCGCGCGCATAAGTTCCTCCTGAAGCGATATTTTATGTCGTTTTGAGCCGAAGGCAAGAAATCGGACCCTTAAATTGACCTCACGGACCCAAATATAGATACATCAGGGGTGAACCGCCGTGAAAGTGAAGGAATTGCTGCAGCTCTTGAACCGGGCTAGGGCGGTTCAAGCTGGCCCCCAGGGCTTCAAAAAAGCTCGGCTGGCGCTTGTATTCGATAATCCGCGGTTCGCCGTCAATTCCACTCAGTTCGGCAGCTCGCTTAACCACGTCGGGTAAATAGCCCAGCTCATCCACCAACCCAATTTCTTTGGCCTGTTGGCCGGTGCAAATGCGGCCGTCGGCCAGCTCACGAACTTCGGTTTCGGTCATGTCACGCCCATTGGCTACCACCTGAACAAAATCGGTATAAGCCTCGTCGACGATGGCTTGCATCAAGGCCCGATCTTCCTGAGTAAATTCCTTAAATGGGTTACCCAAATCTTTGAATTTACCACTGGTAACCGTTATAGCCGTGACGCCGTATTCTGCGGCAAACTCCTCGACATTCACGAAGCTAAAGATGACGCCGATAGAGCAGGTCAGCGTATGCGGGCCGGCCCAAATTTCATCGGTTGGGGCAGACACATAATATCCTCCCGAGGCAGCCAGGCTGTTCATAGCGGCGATCAGCGGCTTGTCGATTTCCAAAATTTTGCGATGAATCTCATCCGAGGCAAACACGCTGCCCCCCGGACTGTCCACAAAAAGAATGATGGCTTTTACATCCCGATCCTCATTGGCTCGTTCCAGATGGTCTATGACCTGCTGGCTGTAAGCTGCACCAGGGTCACCGCCAAACGGATTAGGGGGGGGCGCTTCGCCAGGCAAGATCACACCTTCCACCCGCACAATGGCAACAGCATCGCCGAAGGCCAGGCTGTCGCTGCGGTCTAGACTGTTGGCGACCAGCAAGCCCAAGCCGATTAGGCCGCCGCAAATCACTAACCCGAAAAGGGCCAGGCCGATTATCCAGTACCAGGTTGTTTGGCTTTTCATCAGAGACAACTCCTTTTACGTGTAGCAATATAGTAAGTAGGGAGCACGAAGCAGAAATCGGAAAATGTACCGTGTCCCTATTCCCTGCTCCGCACTCCCTACTCCAGACATTATACCATAACTTTGGAGACACTCCCCAATGGCACTATAATCAGCACAAGATCTTAAATAGGTGACATCTACTTGTGCCAAATCATCAACAACGAACTCCAGAGGAGATTCAGCAAGATTTACACCGGGAACTTGGCCAAATGCTATCCGGAGCCGGAACCAAACCCGACCTCTCGAAAATCGATCCAAAGCGGTATCGAAAGGTACGCTGGTTTTTTATAAAAGCGTTTGCCCATGTTATCTGGTGGGACATCATTTTGAATCGGCCAATTTTGCGCTGGTTCAGAACCGCTCCGCTGCCGCGCTGGGGAAAAATCGCCGGTAACTATCGGATATTGGCGGTTGAGATGGGCGGGGTGCTGATCAAATTGGGCCAGTTTCTCAGCATTCGGGTTGATATTTTACCGGTCGAAGTTACCAGCGAGCTGGCCGGCTTGCAGGATGAAGTCCCCCCCGAACCCATCGAGGATATTATTGCCCAGGTTGAGGCGGATTTTCAGCGGCCCCTGGCCAGCTTATTTGAATGGTTTTCGCCAACCGCGCTGGGAGCAGCTTCCCTGGGGCAGACACACCTGGCCCGGCTGGCCTCGACGCACGAAGAAGTTGTCGTCAAAGTTTTGCGCCCCGGGATCGACGTTTTGGTCGAAACGGATTTAGCCGCGATTGCATTGGCCTTGCGCTGGCTCAAATTTTACAAGCGGGTCAGTCAGCGGGTTGACCTGGATTGGTTGGCGGACGAATTTACGACCGTAACCCGCAACGAGTTAGACTTGGATGCCGAAGGGCACAACGCGGAGCGTCTTGCCCGCGATTTTGCCGACGACTCGCAGGTCTACATTCCCCAGATATATTGGAAATACAGCGCCGCCCGAACCTTGACCCTCGAAAATGTTGGCTATATCAAAATAAGTGACTTGGATGCGATTGCCTCCGTTGGGATTAGCCTTCCGCAGGTTGCTCAAAAGTTTTACAATATCTACATGCAGCAGATATTTGTGACGAACTTTGTGCACGCCGATCCCCATCCCGGCAATATCTTCATCAAACCGCTGCCCCACGGTGATGAGATCGAGGCAGGCGTGACCGACTTTAGTCCCTACGATCCGGTACCCTACAAACCCGGGCGGCCTTTCAAAATTGTATTTGTTGATTTTGGCATGGTTGCGATCATTCCCGAGCGGTTGCGAGCAGCGCTGCGAGAGTACGCGATCGGCGTGGGTACCCGCGATGCCTATAAAATTGTGCAATCTTACGTTAGCGCCGGAGTACTGCTGCCCGGGGCGGATTTAAAACGCCTGGAAGAAGCCCACGAAGCCATGTTTGAACGCTTCTGGGGAGTGCGCATGGGCCAGATGCGGGACGTAGCCTTTAATGAGGCCCGCTACTTCTTGCGCGAGTACCGCGATGTGATCTACGAGGCCCCTTTTCAATTTCAAGTGGATATGTTGTTTGTGATGCGGGCTGTGGGTATCCTGTCCGGTATGGCAACTAGCCTGGATGCCAACTTTGATCCCTGGGCGGAAACGATCCCCTTTGCCGAGCGCCTGGCCGCCGATGAAATTCGGCAAAATTGGCGCGGGTGGCTACAAGAACTGGTCGTACTGGGCCAGGTGATTTTTAGGTTACCCACCGAATTAGATCGCGTTTTGACTCAGACCCAGCGGGGCAACTTAACCTTACAAACGTCGCTTGCCCCGGACGCTCGCAAGGCTGCGCAGCGCTTAGAGCAATCGATCAATCGCCTTGCCTGGATTGTCGCCGCAGTAGGCTTATTGATTTCGGGGGCTTATTTGCGAGCAAACAGTCAAGATGAGCTTATGGGCTCACTATTCTTAGTTCTGGCAATAATTGTGTTCCTCTGGGGAATGTGGCGCAGAGCTTGAGCCTGATCCAATTTTGTGCTATGATAAACTTTAGGGTTTGTAAAGTTGCTTTTGCATAAAAATGCTTATACATTA
>JBFGLD010000048.1:0-12568 GCA_041576335.1 Anaerolineae bacterium
CTCCAGACTGCCCTGTCCGGCACCGGCGCCGGCTCGTGGCCGTGTGCGTCTCGATGGCTGTGTCGGGTCACAATACGCCATGGTCCAAGTGTCGCCGGCAGCGGCAACATAGCGGCGTTCATTCCGGCGGACAACATAGGCTTGTAGACGCCGGCCGTCAAGATCCAGACTGATCCGCCCGTTGTCTAATACTTCGGCCGCAACCAGGTAGGTTGTGTCACCGACGGTGATCCGAAAGCGATCATTTGCTGCCTCAATCGTCACCGTGATGAGATCGTCTCCGATTTCGTATGTATATTCGTTCTTTATCATTTTTCCCAACGAATACGCCCTGGGAGGGGATCAGGGGCGCAGCCCGCAGCTAACCTACATTCGCCCACGGCAATACCGGACAATAAATGGTTGGCCAAATGCTCCTATTTGACTCCCATCCGAAAATGCTTCAAATAGGCCCACGGGCTGTACCGGTCGCTGTCCTCACTTCCGGCGAGCGGCAGACCTTCTGCTGACGGCGATGCTTCGGTCAGCATCTCCGCCAGGGCGGCGGCGGCGAATACCGAGTCGGGAACTGAGGCCGACGCCGGTCCCCAGTCGGCGAAGACCCGATCCACAAAATCGGTGGTGGCCTGGCCCCGGCGAAACACCTCGTGGGCAACCACATCGCGCAAAAAGGGAATATTGGTCGTCGTGCCCAGGATGACATAGTGCTTAAGCGCCCAGGCCATCTTGCGGAGTGCGTCCGACCGATCCTCACCTAATACAATCACCTTCGCAATCATCGGGTCATAATGAATCATGACCTCAGCGCCTGTCGTGATGCCGGCGTCGACCCGCACGCCCGGGCCTACAGGTTCTACCGCCAAGAGTACTTGACCGGTATCCGGCAGAAAATCATTGGCTGGATCTTCGGCATAGATGCGGCACTCGATGGCGTGGCCCCGCTGCGATACGTCTGCCTGCGCAAAGGGCAATGGCTGACCCGCCGCTATACGTAATTGAAGCTTGACCAAGTCTACACCGGTCACCACCTCCGTAATGGGATGCTCGACCTGCAAGCGAGTATTCATTTCCAGAAAGAAAAAATTGTGTTGAGCATCGACCAGAAATTCAACCGTCCCGGCGTTGACATAGTTGACGGCGCGAGCTGCTGCAACCGCCGCCTGGCCCACGCGCCGGCGCAAATCATCATCCAGCAGCGGCGACGGTGTTTCTTCGATTATTTTCTGATGACGACGTTGTATTGAACACTCCCGCTCAAACAGGTGCACCACGTTGCCCAAAATGTCGCCAAAGACCTGGAACTCAACGTGACGGGGACTGGCCAGGTATTTTTCCAGGTAAATGCGGTCATCGCCGAAGGCATGCACCGCCTCTCTCCGGGCGGATTGAAGCGATTCCGGCAGCGCCGCCGCTGTGTTGACAAGGCGCATGCCTTTACCCCCACCGCCGGCGACGGCCTTAACCAACAATGGAAAGCCAATTGACCCGCCAGCAGCCAGCAAATCTTCGTCGGCGTCACTGCCTTGAAAGCCCGGCACGACCGGCACGCCGGCCGCCTGCATGGCTGCCCGGGCCGACGTTTTCGTGCCCATCACTCGAATTGCCTCGGGTCGCGGTCCAATAAAGGTTAACCCGGCCGCACTGACAGCCTCTGCAAAATCGGCGTTTTCTGACAGGAAGCCATACCCGGGATGAATCGCATCGCAGCCCAGCTGCTGAGCTACCTTCAAAATGTGCTCGCCGCGCAGGTAAGACTCGGCCGGCGCCGGGGGGCCAATCAAGGTCGCTTCGTCGGCCAGAGCTACGTGCAGTGCCGCTGTATCCGCTTCGGAGTAAACGGCCACGGTCGAAATATTCATTTCCTGGCAGGCCCGAATAATACGAACCGCAATCTCGCCGCGATTAGCAATAAGAATCTTGTCAAACATCAACCGGTCCCAAAATAATCATCTGGTTCATACGGCAGCCATGTCTATCGCCGGGTTATTGGTTTGGTTGAGCTGCCGCCCGCGCTGCTCAAAAAGGCCTTTCAGCAGTTACATTCGAAATACGCCAAAGCGAGTCTCTTGCAAAGGGGCATTGAGGCAAACCGAAAGGGCCAGGCCCAAGACCCGGCGCGTTTCGGCCGGGTCTAAGATGCCGTCGTCCCACAGGCGAGCCGTAGAATAATAGGGGCTGCCTTCGTGTTCGTATTTGTCAAGAATGGGCTGCTTGAATTCGGCCTGTTCCTCCGGCTTGAGCAGCGGCTGCCCCCGTCGGGTCAATTGATCCTGTTTGACCGTCAGCAGTACATTAGCGGCTTGCTCGCCACCCATCACGCTAATGCGACTATTCGGCCACATCCATAGAAAACGAGGGCCATAGGCTCGGCCGCACATTCCGTAGTTACCGGCGCCAAATGAGCCGCCGATGATGACGGTCAGCTTGGGAACGGCGGCATTGGCCACTGCGTGGACCATTTTGGCCCCATCTTTGGCGATGCCGCCGGCTTCATAATCTTTCCCGACCATAAAGCCGGTAATGTTTTGCAGAAAAAGTAGAGGGATCCGCCGGGAGGCGCATAGCTCAATGAAATGCGTTCCCTTTAGGGCCGATTCACTAAACAGAATGCCGTTGTTGGCCACGATGCCGACCGGATAGCCGTAAATGCGGGCAAAACCGCAGATCAGAGTGGTCCCATAAAGCGCCTTAAACTCGCGAAAGACGCTGCCGTCCACCAGGCGGACAATGACTTCCCGCACGTCATAGGCAACCTTAAACGACGGGGGGATCACGCCATACAGTTCCACCGGGTCGTACAACGGGTCATGCGGTGGTTGGAGGTCAAGATCTACCCGCTTGCGCGTGTTCAGCGTGGCCACAATGCCGCGTACCAGCTCCAGGGCATGCTCATCATCGACCGCAAAATGGTCGGCAACGCCTGAAATACGAGTATGGACCTCAGCCCCACCCAATGCCTCTGCCGATACTTCCTCCCCCGTCGCAGCTTTAACCAGGGGCGGCCCGCCCAAGAAAATAGTACCGGTCCCCTTAACAATGACGGCCTCATCACTCATGGCCGGCACATAAGCCCCGCCGGCCGTGCACGAGCCCATCACTGCAGCGATTTGGGGAATGCCCCCCGCGCTCATAATTGCCTGGTTGTAAAAAATCCGCCCAAAATCATCAACATCAGGAAATACCTCATCCTGCAGCGGCAAAAACGCGCCGCCCGAGTCGACCAGGTAGATGCAGGGCAGGTGATTTTCAAGGGCAATTTGCTGAGCCCGTACGTGTTTTTTGACCGTCATAGGGTAATACGTTCCTCCTTTGACAGTCGCATCGTTGGCCACGACCATACACTCGCGGCCGGCGACCCGCCCAATACCGGTGACAATGCCGGCAGCAGGCGCTTCGCGATCGTACATGTCCCAGGCGGCCAAGGCCGACAGTTCCAAAAACGGCGAACCGGAATCGAGGAGCCGGTCGATGCGATCTCGCACCAACAGCTTACCCTGCTCGGCGTGACGCTGTCGGGCACGTGCGCCGCCACCACGGCGTGCCTCGTTTAACCTTGCCCGGAGTTCTTCAACAAGAGCCCGGTTGTGGATCGCATTTTGTTGAAAACGATCGTCTTGGGGGTTAAGGTGTGACTCGAGGATTTCGCTCATGGTTATGAGTTGCCGGTTACTCGTAATCTGTGAGGGAAGACCGGCCGGTGGAGACTGACGGTGGCCGGAGCGCGGTTGAAACGGGGGCACTGATGAGTTTGAAACGATTCGTCCGAGACATAATTCCCCGATTTGACCGGCTTAGCCGCCGCTCAATACCCGCCGGCCGATGACCATCCGTAGAATCTGGCTGGTGCCTTCACCGATGGTTAGCAATCGCTGATCGCGATAGATTCGCTCGACCGGAAATTCGGCGCTGTAGCCATATCCACCGTGAATTTGCACGGCCTTGTAGGCCACCCGTTCGGCTGTTTCGCTGGCAAACAGTTTGGCCATAGCCGCGGCTTTGTTGACATCTTTGCCTTGCCCTTTTAACCAGGCCGCCCGGTAAACCAACAACCGCGCCGCTTCAATTTCCGTACCCATATCGGCCAGCATGTTTTGCACCGATTGGTGCTGGCCGATCGGCTTACCAAATGTTTCCCGTTCTCGAGCGTATCGAACAGCTTCGTCCAGCGCTGCTTGGGCTAAGCCCACAGCCATCGCCCCGATGCCAATCCGGCCCCCATCCAGGGTTGCCAGAGTCTGGTACAAACCGCGTCCCGCTTCGCCCAGCAAGTTTCGTTTAGGCACGCGCACCTCGTTAAAGGTGAGCATATGGGTAGGCGAGCCTTTTAGCCCCATTTTCTTTTCCGGGGGGTTGACGGTCAAACCCGGCGTATCGCGCGGCACAAGCAGGTGGCTCAACCCGCGGGTACCGGCGGCTGCATCGGTCCGGCACAAAACGATGATAATGGGGGCCAGGCTGGCGTTTGTGGCCCAGGCTTTGCTGCCGTTAATAACCCATTCACTCCCCTGGGCTGAGGCCGTGGTGCGCACCCCCCCAACCAAGTCACTGCCGGCACCCGGTTCGGTCAGGGCCAATGTGCCCAAGCCCTTGCCCGACATCAGTACGGGTAGATATTCGGACTTCTGCGCAGCCGAGCCATATCGAACCAGAGGTGCGACACACAAGCCGTTATGAGCCGCCACCGATAGGGCGGTGCTGCCACACGCTCGACCGATTTCCTCGATGGCGATGGCCTCGCCAAGAGGATCTAAGCCCGGGCCACCCTCCGCTTCGGATACGGGCAGACCGAGTAAGCCGATTGGCGCCATTTTTTCAATAACATCGAGTGGTAATTTGGCTTCGCGATCAGTCTGCGCCGCGCGCGGCTTCAATTCGTTTTGGCAAAAATCATGGACGACATTTTGCCACATCTGCTGCTCTTCGTTGAGTTGAAAATCCATGCATTTTCTCCGGCAAGCACAGCTATCGACATCAGTCGTCGCCAACTTTAATCACGGTCCGACCGCGGATTTTACCCTGCAAAATATCTTTGCTTAGGGCCGGCACATCTTCCAACAAAGCTTCCTGGGTCACCAGGTCCAACAGATCGCTAGGAATTAGTTCTGCCAGCCGGTTCCAGGCTAACAGTCGTTGATCGTGTGGGCAGAAGACCGAGTCGATGCCCAAGATATTAACCCCCCGCAGGATAAAGGGGAGGACGGTCGTATTAAGGGCCACGCCGCCGGCATTGCCGCTGAGGGCAATGCTGGCCCCCCGAGCCATAGTCCGCAGCAAGCCGGCCAGAGTTTCGCCGCCGACGACGTCAACAGCAGCGGCCCAGCGCTCGGATTCGAGCGGACGCTTGGAGGCTGTCGCCAACACGCCGCGATCAATAAAGTCTCGAGTGCCCAAGGCTTTCAAGTAATCGTGTGTTTCGGAGCGGCCGGTCGAAGCCACGACGTTGTACCCAAGCCGTCCTAAAATCGCGACCGCAGTACTGCCTACACCGCCGGCTGCACCCGTAACCACTACTTCACGCTGGTCGGTCGGCCTGAGACCATGCGACTCAAGGGCCATCACCGACATCATAGCAGTAAACCCGGCTGTTCCAATGGCCATAGCCCGCTTTAGGGTAAGACCGGGCGGCAAAGGTACCAACCATTCCGCCCGGACGCGGTTGAGTTGGGTGTACCCGCCCCAATATTTTTCACCAATTTCATAACCGGTCAAGATCACTTTGTCCCCGGCCTTAAAATCAGGTGATGCCGACTCGACAACCGTCCCCGCCAGGTCAATACCCGGCACCATCGGGTGATGGCGCAGCACTTTGGCCGTACCGGTTACAGCCAAGCCGTCTTTGTAGTTCAAACTAGAATAAGCCACGGCGAGCAGCACATCACCCTCAGGCAAGGCGTCCACATTAAACTCTTGGATGTTGGCCTCTGTGTTATCGTCCTTTTGGTCGACGATCAAGGCTTTGAATTTGTCTTTATACATCATAGTTCCTTCCAAAGTAAGGATTTTCAGCGTAAGCCCAATTCGTTTCGAGCAATGACCATCCGCTGGATCTCGCTGGTACCCTCGTAGATCTCCGTAATTTTGGCATCGCGGAAGAAGCGTTCCACGGGCAGCTCTTTGCTGTAACCCATACCGGCGTGGATTTGGACTGCCTGGTGGGCACAGAACATAGCTGTTTCGCTGGCAAAGAGCTTGGCTACCGAGGCCTCGGTGGTATAGCGTGTGCCTCTTGCCTCGCTCTCGTGCTTGGCCAAGGCAGCCTGGTAAATTAGCAGGCGCGAGGCGTCGATGCGGCACTTCATGTCGGCAATCTTCCACTGAATACCTTGGTATTGGCCAATGGGTCCACCGAAGGCTTCTCGCTCGCGAGCATACTTAAGGCTGGCTTCGTAAGCCCCTGCAGCAATGCCCAAGGCCTGGGCAGCAATGCCGATACGGCCGGCGTCAAGGACAGACAAGGCCACCTTAAAGCCTTCACCCTCTCCGCCAAGCCGGTTCGCCACCGGGCAGCGGTAATTATCAAAGTGACATTCACAAGTGGCGCTGGCCCGAATTCCTAATTTATCCTCTTTACGACCGGCGTGGAAGCCTGGCTGATCAGTTTCGACGATAAAGGCGGTGATGCCGCGGTGGCCTACCTCCGGATTAGTCATAGAGAACAGGATAATATAGTCGGCAGCCGGCCCGCTAGTCACCCAACTCTTGGTCCCGTTAATAATATACTCATCGCCGTCGCGTATGGCGCGACTGCGCATCGTGGCCGCATCAGAGCCGGACATCGGCTCGGTCAAGGAGTAAGCGCCGATTTGCTCTCCGCTGGCCACACCGACAACATACTTCTGCTTTTGCGCTGCGGTGCCGTATTTCATAATGGCATAACAAAAGAGCGAGTTATTGACCGACATAATGGTGCCGTGGGCAGCATCTACTTTACAGATCTCTTCCATGGCCAACACATACGCGATTGTATCCAAACCCGCGCCGCCGTATTCCTCCGGCACTTCGATCCCCATAAAGCCCAACTGCCCCATTTTCTTAATCGTCTCGTAGGGAAACTCGCCGGTCTCATCAAAGTGGGCCGCCACCTTGGCAATTTCTTTTTGGGCAAAATCGCGGGCAGCGTCCCGGATCATTCTGTGCTCTTCACTGAGGTTTAGGTCCATATATCACTCCGAACTTTTCACTTTCTCTGTGAATTCCACCAAAATGCTTTGCACTGCCTGATAGGGAGCCAAGGTACGATCGGCTAATTTGGCCGATATTTCTGCCATGTAATTTGGCGGCAGCTTGCTTAGCAGGTACTTCATCAGTTCAACTTTCAACGAATTTTCAAATTTGTCAAGCAGACGATTGCGATTGCGTTCCAGCAGTTCACTGCTCTCGGTTAAATGCTG
Source organism: Anaerolineae bacterium (assembly GCA_041576335.1). GTDB lineage: Bacteria > Chloroflexota > Anaerolineae > 4572-78 > J111 > JANQQF01. The sequence continues at coordinate 7,392 of JBFGLD010000048.1, forward strand.
GTAGTGCTGGTCGATAGCCTGTACAACTGCATCGATCCCTTCTTCCTTCAAGGCCATTGTTTTAAGCACGGGAATTTTCCAACTGCTGACTTCGCCTCCGTCCGGCAAGGGTGGCGGACCCATAACCGCGATAAGCTGGCCGTGGTGCATAAATTTGTGGGGCGGCGTATGGCCCAGTTCAAGCATATTTTTTAGGGCCGCTATGGTCCTTTCAACGCCGGGTCTATCGGCTTTATTTACTACAAAAATATCGGCAATTTCCAAAATACCGGCTTTGATGGCCTGGACGTCATCGCCATAACCCGGGGCTTCAACCACGACGACGGTGTGGGCCGTTCTGGCAATTTCGACCTCGCTCTGCCCGGCTCCAACCGTTTCGATAAAGATAAGATCAAAACCGGCCGCATCGAGCACCTTAAGGGTATCATCGACGGCCAGGGCTAAGCCGCCCAAACTGCCCCGGCTGGCCATACTACGGATAAATACGTCAGCGTCCCCGGCTAACTCTCTCATTCTAACCCGATCGCCCAAGATAGCCCCGCCGGTAAAAGGACTGGTCGGGTCAACAGCCAACACGGCCACCTTTTTTTGCGGATAAAGCCGGCGATAGGTTTTGACCAGTTTATTTACCAAACTGGATTTACCCGTGCCAGGCGCCCCGGTTACGCCGATCAGGTGGGCTCGCCCCGTGTGGGCATAGAGCGCGTTTAGAACGGGCCGGACATTCGGATGCTTGTTTTCCAGGTGTGTAATCAGCCGGGCAACGGCCCTTTTTTCACACCGTAATACTTGCTCAACGATCGATAGCGTCATAAGCTTTATTCATAAAAAATCAATTGCACGAAGCTCTGTCAAAATAATGCTATTTGACAGAGCTCCCGGAAGGTTCGGGCAGATATGACAGAACTTTAAGGCTTGTCAGGGCTGCCCCGGCCAAGAAATCTCGGGTTTCTAGGGGGTATATTTACGGATACTATAGGGTAAGACTCTCCTCTTTAGAAACATTGCTGCGAATAAAATCGATGATCTCCTGCGATGACGTTCCCGGCGTAAATACAGCGTGAACACCCGCCTCTTTTAATGAAGATATATCCTCGTCGGGGATGATACCGCCCGCTACAATGAGCACGTGCCCAAGGTCAGCTTGGCGCAATTGTTCGGCAATTATAGGCAGCAAGGCCATATGTGCGCCACTCAAAATGGAGAGGCCGACCACATCCACGTCTTCTTGTAGCGCCGTTTCAACGATCATTTCAGGTGTTTGGCGAATCCCAGTGTAGATGACCTCCATCCCGGAATCCCGCAGCGCCCGGGCAACCACCTTTGCTCCCCGGTCGTGGCCATCCAGCCCCGGTTTTGCAACCAAAACACGAATCTTTCGATCAGTCATGGTAGTTTATCCTCCATTGTTAATAGTTGATTGTTGGGTAATCGTAAAATAACTGGCTCACAGCAATTTGATGCGTTACTCGCAAAAGCGAGTTACCACGTACTTCTTACCATGGGTTAAATAATCGCGGTTTCTTCGTACTCGCCAAACACCTCCCGGAAAACGTCCATAATCTCCTGCAGCGTAGCATACACTTTGACGGCCTCTATGATAAACGGCATCAAATTTTCTGAACCTCCGGCCGCGTCGCGCAGCGCAGCCAGGCAGCGCTTCACGGCTTCATTGTCCCGTCTGGCTCTGACCTCTTCCAACCGGGCACACTGGAGTTCGTAACCCTGTGGGTCTATCCTCAAAATGGGGATTTGCAGAGGTTCTTCGTTTAAGAAATCAGTCACCCCGACCATTGTCCGTTGGCCGTTGTCGAGTTCACGCTGGTAGCGATAGGCGGCGTCGGCAATTTCTTTTTGAAAGAAGCCCGCGTCGATGGCAGGCAGCACGCCACCCAAGGCTTCAATTCTATCAAAGTAGTCCCAGGCCTCTGCTTCCAGTTGGTCGGTTAATTCCTCGACAAAATAGCTGCCGCCCAGCGGATCTACGGTGTTGGCTACACCGCTCTCGTAGGCAATGATTTGTTGAGTACGTAAGGCCACACGGACAGCTGATTTGCTGGGTAAGGCCATGGCTTCATCCATCGAGTTGGTATGCAAGCTTTGGGTGCCCCCCAGCACCGCCGCCAAGGCCTGAATGGCCACGCGGGCTATATTATTTTCAGGTTGCTGGGCGGTCAAACTAACACCGGCGGTTTGGCTATGAAAGCGTAACAGCCACGAACGCGGATTTCTGGCTCGAAATTTCTCCCGCAGAACATTAGCCCAAATCCGACGAGCTGCCCGATACTTGGCGATCTCTTCGAAAAAATCATTGTGAGCATTAAAAAAGAAGCTCAGGCGGGGCGCAAAGTCATCCACATCCAAGCCGCGCTCTATAGCCCACTTAACATACTCCATCCCGTCCGCCAGCGTAAAAGCCAGTTCTTGGGCTGCTGTACTTCCGGCTTCACGGATATGGTAGCCACTTATGCTAACGGTGTTCCAGAGCGGCAGATTTACGGTGCCGAACTCGATCGTATCTGTGACCAAACGCATGCTGGGTTCGGGCGGGAAAATGTACTCTTTCTGAGCGATATACTCTTTGAGAATATCATTTTGGATGGTCCCTCCCAGTTTATGACGGGGAATGCCTCGTTTGTCGGCCACGGCAATGTACATGGCCCAGATGATTGACGCCGGACTATTGATGGTCATACTGGTCGTAATTTTATCAAGCGGTAAGTCATCGAGCAGAATTTCCATATCCCTTAATGAAGAAACCGCCACCCCACATTTACCAAATTCACCCAATGCCTGGGGAGCATCCGTATCGTAACCATAAAGGGTCGGCATATCAAAGGCAACGGAAAGCCCTGTCTGTCCATGCTCCAGTAAATATTTAAAGCGGGCATTTGTTTCCTCAGCCGTACCGAATCCGGCAAACATGCGCATGGTCCATAACTTGCCCCGGTAGCCCGTAGCATGAATGCCCCGCGTAAAGGGATATTGCCCAGGGAAGTTAATCTTTTGCCAATAAGTATCGAAATTCATGTCTTTGGGCGAATATAACCTCTCAACCGGCATCGAGGAAACGGTCATGAATTTTTGATTTCGCTCCGATCTACGGTTGAGCGTTTGTTTAAGGGTAGCCTCTTCCCAGGCTCGTCTGCTTTTCAGAAAGGGATTTGATCCGTTTTCATCAGCCATATAGACTCCTTGCTTTTTGCTTGACTGAGTCCGCACAAACGTGATATCACCAGTTTAAGCTAACCTACCCCTGAATTGAGTGAGCGAAATTACACTCACGATCCCCTCTGACTTAGCCAATATTGCCTCCGGTTGCCATGTTTTTCCCCCGGCAGCTTGTTTGTTGGCCTACTGCGCTCAAGGCCACTGGGATTGGCACACATTGGCATTTATGGTCACGTCCTGCGGCGTTCTGTTGAAGCTCTTACGTTTATTTTCTATTATCTACGTATAATGCGCAACTTTTCGAGCCAGACGCGTATTTTGCTCAAGCACGAGAATCGTCGTGCCTTCCTCTTGATAAATGCGTTGGATAATATGATATATCTATTGAACCTGGAGAGGGGACAATCCCAAGGATAATCTGTCTGAATTTAAGGCTCAAAGATTCGCCGCCCTTCCGTCATCCGGAAGATACTTCGCCGAATAATCTCCTTAGCATCAAGGCCGGTAGATCGGCTGCCCGTAGGGCAGGCTCGAAGTGAATGCAGGATTACGGGGAATTATAAGGGTTTTGCTTAGTAGGGCAAATGCCTTCTCATCGAGACGCTTCGTTGTACCTAATAGTCACTTGACACCCCCCTGCTTAACCCTATAATGAATGATACCGACGAAGCTATAATTCCCTGGGAGGGGGATCGGGACACCTATGAGTCTTTCAGAGCAATTGAACATTGATTTAAGGACAGCCCTCAAAAGCGGCGATAAGCTACGAGCCCAAACGCTGCGGGGGCTAAAGTCGGCCGTCAGATACGCCGAAATAGAGGCAGGAACTGTGCTTGATGATGAGGGCATTATGACCGTTATTGCCAAAGAGGCAAAGCAGCGCCGCGACTCGATGGCGGAGTTTAAGAAAGGCCAACGTGATGATTTGGTGGAACAGGAGGCGGCAGAATTAGCCATATTAGAGCAATATTTGCCAGCCCAACTGTCGGCCGAAGAGATCAAAGCCAGGGCCAAGGCCATTATTGCCGAACTGGGCGTGACCGACATGAAGGGCATGGGACAGGTGATGGGGCGTCTTATGGCGGATCTAAAAGGGCAAGCTGACGGAAAGCTTGTGAACCAAGTTGTGCGCCGGCTACTGAGTGATTGAGATCCTCAACAGGAAACATTATGGCACAAAAACGTGGTCAAAAACCGACAGAGCGTTTCAGACGACTAACAAGGCCGCAAATTTTTCAGGCACTGCTGATAGCCGTTATGTTTATTATCGGCGGCGTCTTAATCCTTATTTACCAATCTGCGGCGCCGGAATATATTAAATTGGGATTGGGAGATGTTACACCTAATGACGTTTTAGCCCCCCAGCAATTTAGCTATTTCAGCGAAATTCAAACCGACGCAGCCCGGGAACGGGCCAGAAATTCGATTCCAACAATTGACAGCCGGCCCGATACCGGCGTTGCCCGTAAGCAGAATGAACGTTTGCGCCGAATTTTTGATTACATAGATACGGTTCGAGCCGATCCGTATGGCACTCTGGCCGAAAAATCTAAGTGGATCGAGGCCATTCCGGATCTTTCCCTATCTGATATTGTGGTCGACCAGATCTTAATTATTGATGAGGAAACGTGGGCTGCCACCAAGCAAGAAGCTTCGGCCGTACTTAACCAGGCAATGCGTACAGTCATCAAAGAAAATCAGTTAAGTGCGGCTCGTCGTCAACTCCCTACGCTTGTCTCCCTCGACACCCCTGATGAAGAAGCGAACATCATCGTATCCATCGTTGAGGATATGATTCAACCCAATACCTTTCCCGATGAAGCGCGCACGGAAGCCGAACGCCGGACCGCAGCGGAGACTATCGAGGATATTCGTGTCAATGTTGAAGAAAATGAACTCATAATTTCAGCGGGAGAGGTTGTTGGCCCGGCCACGTACGAGAAACTGCAGGCATTGGCTAAATTACACCGGTCAGAGCTAAGTGGCCTGGAAGACTTCCTCGCGCC
>JBFGLD010000049.1:0-12515 GCA_041576335.1 Anaerolineae bacterium
CCTGGGCTTCGCGGCCCTCGGACCAAGTCTCCTCCGCGTCGATCAACGCTTGAACGTCCTGGTCAATCTGTTCGATGGTCTTGCCAGCCGCCAGCGTGCGGCCATAAGCGCCCAGATCGATCATGCCGTCGGGCGGAACGGGTTGGTCCGACGGCAAGTTGATCAGACTTCGTCGCCAAATTAATAGTTATTTCTTCAGCTTGGGGCTGCGCTTGTTGAACCCGACCGCAGGCTGACAGCAACCCACTGCTACTGATGATCACCGCGACGAGCAGCATATGAGCCGGACGCCCACGACCAAAAGATGGTTTTGACAATGTTTTGCCCTCATCTATTTTTAGTCAAAAAAATTATAGCAGTGCGGGCAGTGGGAAGCAATAGTTATATGCTTCGAGCGTGAAAAATCAAATAGGCTCGCTTCTTGACGAGTAAAATGTTTATGAGTATAATCTACCCCCGTGTGAAAAAATACACGAAGCAATAAGGTCTGTTCCACTGACTTGTTTGACAGAAAAGCGGCCTGTGATATAGAATAGGGACCGTTAGAGACAGACTGCTTCCCAGCTAAACGCCAAATTTTTCCAAAGACCGTGTTCTATGATAAAGATAGGGAAAGGTTCATGCATCTGATCGGACTCATTTCATCAACGCGTCTACTAAAAATATTCCGCTATGTGGCTCTGTTGGTTATCCTTTTTATGTTGTTGCCGGCGGCAGTTGTGGCTGCTCCGCCTTCCCCATTGGATCCAGCCTCGCCTGCAGCACGATCTATTGCCAACTTGCACGCCATTGTATTGGTTATTGCGACGATAGTTTTTGCCATTGTCGGCGGGTTACTGGTCTATTCGATCGTACGATTTCGGCGTAGATCGCCCGATGAACCGGAGCCGGACCAAAGTTTCCACGGTAGTGCGGTTTTAGAAACGATTTGGACGATTATCCCGGTGGGTATTCTGCTGGTCTTGCTTGTCTTAACCTTTCAGACATTCCAAGATACAGCCGTGCCTGATCCCCAAGACTTGGATATGACCGTCAAAGTCACCGGTAAGCAGTGGCTGTGGGAAGTCGAGTATCCGGATTACGGGATTAGAGCAACAAATGAAATTCGAGTTCCGGTTAATAAAAATATTAAAATTGAACTCGAGTCCGATGATGTTATTCATAGTTTTTGGGTCCCGCAGTTAGGCGGCAAAACGGATACCGTGCCCGGCTACTTAACCACGACCTGGTTTCGGGCGGAGAGAACCGGTACGTTTCGCGGCCAATGCGCCGAGTTTTGCGGCCTGGCCCACGCCGAAATGGCGCTCAACGTGGTGGTTTTAGATGAAGCAAGTTTTGATCTATGGGCATCGGCCACGTCAGCGGAGCAAGCCAACGTTGCGGCGCAGGGTGGATTACTGTTTGGTACGGCCGGTTGCGCCGGTTGTCATATGATCAACGGCCAGGGAGGCGCCATCGGCCCTGAGTTGACCAACATTTATGCCGAAAAGGGAGAGGTGTATGTTCGCGAGTCAATCTTAATGCCGAACGCAGTGATTGCGCCGCTCTGCCCGACCGGTCCATGCGCCGCCAGTATCATGCCGCAAAACTTTGAAGAAACGCTATCCGAACAGGATATCAACAACATTATTTCCTACCTCAAGCAGGAGTCTGGGGTCGAATAAAAAAGGAGGCGAAATTAACGAATGAGACGTCCAAGTAGTCGCTTAATTGTTGCCGCTATTCTCAGCTTGTTAACCGGTTATGCTGTTTCCTACGCGCTGTTCACCGGTCTCCTCGCTGCACCAATTCGGCTCTATGGCTTCAGTTATCTTACTTATGGGGCCCTTATGGTGGCCATCCTGCTAATTATTTTTCTGGATGGACCATTGAACCTGCGCACTTTTGACTGGCCCCGGAAAGAGGAGAAAAAAGAGCCAGGATATTGGAACAGCGGTATTGTCGATTGGCTAATGACGGTCGATCACAAAAAGATTGGCATTATGTATTTCGTCTTCGCCTTTATATTCTTTTTGGGCGGCGGGATTCTGGCGCTGATCATTCGGGCTGAACTGGCCCGGCCGGGGTTAGACCTGGTCGGCGCAGATACGTATAACCGGATTTTTACGATGCACGGCACCGGCATGATCTTTTTGGCCATTATTCCCATGCTGGCAGGTCTGGCCAACTATGTGGTTCCACTGCAAGTTGGCGCCCGAGATATGGCTTTCCCTCGCTTGAATGCGTTTGCGCTGTGGATGTTCTTTTTTGGGGGGCTGGTGCTGATCTTAAGTCTATTTGTTGAACAGGGTGCTGCCGGCGGCTGGACCGCTTATGCCCCGTTAACCACGGCCACCTACTCGCCCGGTGTCGGAATGAATCTGTGGCTTGTCGGCGTGTATACGGTGGGTACGTCCTCGATTCTAGGGGCGATTAACTTCATTGTTACGATCCTGAATATGCGCGCGCCGGGCATGAGTTTACACCGGATGCCGCTCTTTGTCTGGACGGTTCTGGTTCAATCCGTGATGGTTCTCTTTTCAACCCCAGCTTTGGCCGCAGCCTTGACGTTGCTCTTTGTTCAGCGCAATTTGGGCGCGGGCTTCTTTGGCACCCAGGGTGACCCGGTGTTGTGGCAAAATATGTTCTGGTTCTACTCCCACCCGGCCGTTTATATTATGGTGCTGCCGGCCATGGGTGTGGTCTCCGAGGTGCTGCCGGTGTTCTCGCGCAAGCCTATCTTTGGCTATAAGATGATCGCCTACTCGACCGTAGCTATCGCCGTATTGGGCTTCGTGGTATGGGCTCACCATATGTTTACGGCAGGTATCGGGGTTGGCTTGCAGCTCTTTTTTATGTTGGCCACCATGACGATTGCTGTGCCCACCGGGGTGAAAATCTTTAGCTGGATATTCACGATGTGGGGCGGCTCTATCGAATTCAAGACAGCCATGCTCTTCGCCGTTGGTTTTATTGTCACGTTTACCATCGGCGGTATCAGTGGTGTGTTCCTGGCAATAGTGCCGATTGACACGCAAGTTCACGACTCCTACTATGTCGTAGCCCACCTGCATTACGTTCTCTTTGGCGGCAGCGCGTTGGGGATCTTTTCCGGGATTTATTTCTGGTTTCCAAAAATCACAGGGCGAATGCTGAGTGAAACGCTGGGTAAATTTCAGTTCTGGCTAATGTTTATCGGCTTTAATATCACCTTCTTTCCCATGCATTTTTTGGGATTACTGGGGATGCCGCGCCGCATTTCAGACTACGAAGCCGGCCTAGGGTGGGAAAACTACAACATGTGGGCGACCGTTGGCGCCTTCTTGATTGCTGCCTCGATCCTGCCGCTAATGTGGAATGTCGCGGCTGCTTTTGTACGGGGACGCGAGTCCGCGGCAGATCCATGGCTTGCCAACTCGCTCGAATGGGCCACCGCTTCGCCACCGCCTTACTACAACTTCTTAGAGATCCCCCCGGTTTACAGCGAGCGGCCTAACCGCGATTTACGACTGGGACGAAAACAATTACCGCCAGCGCCACCGACGGCTCAGCCGCCGGTTACTTCGCCCGTTCCTGCTTCTAAGTAGCCAGCCTGTTAAGAAAGTGCCCACCAGGCCGGGAGGCTTACCCGGCAGGGCAGAGGCTTCGCCAGCGAGGCCTCCTATCCTGCCACTTTATTGGTTGATAGCAGGCGGTGTGGTCTGCACTCCCACGGTTGTGGGGAGGCTGTGCACTGACCCACCGCAGAGAATGTTCGTTGCTGAAACAACGATCGGCAGGATCTTGGATTTCTGAGTTCTGGTTTTATCACGGATTCGGTGAACGGGGCTAATTGGTCCGATCATCTTCAAGCTCGTATCGCCGGGCTTGAGCCGCCCAGCTTGGTCATTGAAGCCAACATCAAGTGGGAAAGCGTAAACGTCGGTTAAACCAATCTGCGGGGATGGTCCGATGGTCGAGGCAGGCATTGGAGGAGAAAGTTTTGAAAAATCGGAACGTATGGGTCAACATAAACTTCGGCTATTTGATGTTGGCGACGATAGGCTGGCTCCTGCTCCTGCTTTTCGTGGGCACGATCGTGCAATTGACAAATGCCGGTGTGGGTTGTCCGGCCTGGTTCTTATGTTATGAGCAAGCCGGCCCGCCGTCTGGAGTTGCAGGCTGGTTAGAATTGGTCCATTATGCCGGGGCCGGCATTGCCGCTTTATTAGCGATTGCAGTGGCGATGTTTGCCTGGCGCAGTTATCGTCATACTTGGCTCATGCCTGGCTTAGTGAGTGGGTTGGCAGCCACTGCGCTGCTGCTGCTTGCCGTCTTGAGCACGGTCTGGTTTAGCAGTAATTTGTGGGCCAGAATTGGTTACCAGCTGGCGGTATTTGCCTGTCTATCCATATATTTGGTTTTGGCTACGCTTGTGTGGTCGACAGCTCGCTTTACCCCCAATTCCACTTTTTCGCACAAAAGTCACAAATCCCATTTTTTCTTACTGCTCTTGGCGGGCGCAGCACTATTGCTTTTGCTTGTGAGCGGTACGGTGGTGACAGAAACCGGCTCCGGCTCTGCCTGCCCGGATTGGCCGCTGTGCCGGAGCGAGATTTTTCCAAGTGCCGCCGGTCCAGCGGTAGTCATCAATCTTGTTCATCGCTTTGCCGTTGTTTTTGTGGGTATATTAATCGCTGCTGTCGTGCTACAAAGCTATCGCCACTATGCCAGGCAGCCAGCCCTGATTAAAGGGTCCACCATTTTGGGTTTACTATTTCTGGCACAAATCGCGGTTGGGGGGTGGACGGTTTTGATGCCGCTGCCACGCCCTTTGATTATCGCCACGCACCTGGTTTTAATGGCCGCTATTTGGGGCAGTTTGATTGTCCTTACCACGCGATTTCGCTTAATGGCCGGCGTACTACCCGCGGCCGTCGAGGCAGAAAAATTAGTGAGCCCACTGCCACCTCGCCGCAGAGTGGCTGTCTACTTCAAGTTGACAAAGCCCTGGATCATGGTTCTATTACTCATTACAACGATTGGAGCCATGTTTATTGCCGCCAAGGGTTTGCCGCCGCTGCCCTTGTTATTCTACACGGCGATGGGTGGTATGCTGGCGGCCGGCGGCGCGAGCGTACTCAACAGCTACGTTGACAGTGACATTGACCAACTCATGTCTCGCACCTCACGGCGGGCTACGGTGACCGGTTTGGTAACGGCGCAAGAAACGCTTCTGCTTGGTTTAACCCTGAGCACACTCTCCTTCTTTGTCTACGCTATCTTTGTCAACACTCTGAGCGCCGCTCTGAGCACCTTGGGTATTCTTTATTACGTCTTCTTTTATACGCTCTATCTAAAACGTGCGACCATCCATAACATCATAATCGGCGGCGCGGCCGGAGCGATCCCGCCACTTGTCGGCTGGACAGCCGTAACCGGGCGGTTAGATTTGGGGGCGTTCTATTTATTTGCCATTATCTTTTTCTGGACGCCGCCGCATACCTGGGCTCTGGCCCTGCTGGTCAAGAAAGATTATGCTCGGGCTCGCGTCCCGATGCTGCCCGTAGTCGTAGGCGAGAAAGAAACAACCTATCAGATTTTTCTCTATGCCATTTTGCTGATTACGCTGACCCTGCTGCCGGTCACTTTTAATATGCTGAGCTTGGTCTATTTTGTTATTGCGATCGCGCTGGGGCTGCCTTTCCTTTATCTGGCCTGGAAATTGTGGCGTGATTACAATAAGCGATATAGTAAACAGCTATATAAGTTTTCTCAGCTTTATCTTGCCTTACTGTTTTTGGTAATGGCTGTTGACCGCAGTTTCTTTGTATAGGAAACATGGTAACCATGGATAAGAAAATCGAACGAAAAAATAAGATCTTAGCCGTTATTTTGGGCGTAATTGCCCTTCTTTCCCTGGCCGGAGCCCTGCTCTGGTTGACAATCTATGCGCCCTTAGTCCTTCAATAATCCATATTTCTGCCGGAGTTAACCCACAATGTCTGCAGCGACCGAAGAAAATATTCAACAGGCCGAAGCCTCGAGCGAACCAACCATCAAGCCGGAAGATATTCATATGCCGCCGCCAAGTTATTGGCCTATCATTCTGGCATTCGGCTTCACCTGCATTTTCGCCGGCTTGGCTCTCAGCCTGGCCCTATCTGTGCTTGGTATTATCATTACCCTGACCGCAACGATCGGTTGGGTGATTGAGCCGGTTTGACCTTCTTCCGGGAGCCGGAATCCGGTATTTGGTCCGCCTCAATCCACCCGGCCAGAGCAAAAAAATCAGTAAGATAACGTATTTATTTGTGCCCGTATGTTTCGTCAATCCGGGTTTATTTCTACCCGACCGGGGATTGCCTTAAAGGTTTAACCAAGCAAAACAAAAGTTCAAACAAAAAAGCCCGTTAGCAGTGGGTCAAGTTAGCTAACGGGCTTTCCTATTTTTCGAAAAATAGGGCCGGATCGACTAAATTAGCAAAATAATGATGAGTACAAGAACCAGGGCAACTGGCATGGTGAAGAGAATGGTGTAGACGCGACTGTCAAATTTTAGGTGCATGTAGTACATGGCCACCAGGGTGGCCTTGATAACAGACAAGATAAGGTATAAAGAGTGTTTCAAAGTGGCCCCGATCGGCGCATCAAAGAGCTCTATGCCCGCCATAATGGCCGTAACGAGACCTAAAAAAATAAAGACTGCAAAATAATTTGGAGACTTGTGAGCATGAACCTGAGTTTCACTGCTATGTGTGTCCATAATATTCCTCTTGACCTAATCTAGATGAGATAAACCAAGCTAAACAGCAGCAGCCAGACAATGTCGACGAAATGCCAGTAGAGCCCAAATAGTTCAATCCCTAAATTGTCCTTGGCCGAAAAGCCGCCCATCACCCCAAATGCCTTAAACATAATTATTGCTAACCAAATGAGTCCGCCGATAACATGCGCCCCATGAAAGCCGGTCAGAGTGAAAAAAGAGGCGCCAAAGAGCGAGGTCATCGACAGACCTTCTTCGAAAATAAGTTTATAATATTCGAAGATTTGAACACCTATAAAAAAGGTACCAAACAGCCCGGTAATTAATAAGGCCACTCGAAACTTAAATTGTTCGCCATTTCGAATCGCTTCCAGGGCAATGACAACAGTGAAGCTGCTTGTTAGCAGAATAAAGGTGTTGAGCGCAGTGAGGGGGATATTAAGCAACTCCCGACCGGGTACGATGGCACCTTCTAGATTGTGAAACGTGCCTACGGGGTCTAGCTTACTCAAAAACAAGAAGTTTGCAATCAAGACGGCAAAAAAGGGCACATCTGAGGCGATGAAGGCCCACATACCAAATTTTCGATTATCTAAGCCTAGCGACGGCGGCGGATGTACTGCTGAACTCACGGTGTCTCTCCAAATAGTAAAAGGTTTATGAATAGCCTGGAACCGGTGGTTATATTAATCACTTTCCATACTCTTGTCAAATTGAAAAATATCGCCAGGGCACTATTGGCAGCCGACTTACCTTGCTCAAGAAAAATCACCCATAGCAATGTTGATTTTGAAATCATAATTATCATGGGGTACAATATCGTCCGCTGAGTCAGCTGTTGCGACGAGCAAAACCAAACAAGGAAGAGACGAATGGCGACACCCGTAATTCTGAGCCTGGCAACGGGCCTGCCGGAACATCAGTACAGGCAGCTAGACATCTGCGACCAATGGCTGTTGCCCTATATTAATAGTCATCGGGCCCGGGCTATCTACGCCGCCGCAGAAATTGAAACGCGTTACAGTATCCTGCCTAATGCTGATTTCTTGGCCGACAATCCGGGTACGAAAGCGCGCAATGATCACTATATGAAGGCTGCTCGCCCGTTAGGCGCGGGGGTCATTAAGCAGGCTCTGGCGGACGCGGCGCTGGCCCCCACCGATATCGATCATTTCATCGTGACGTCCTGTACCGGCTTTGATAACCCGGGTTTGGACGTCGTGTTAGCGGCTGATTTGGGAATGCGCCCCGACCTGCGCCGCAGTGCGCTAATTGGCATGGGTTGCTATGCCGGCCTGACGACGCTGGATCGGGCCGTCTTGGAATTGGCCGGCCGGCCGGCAAGTCGTGTTCTCGTATTGGCTGTGGAGCTATCTTCGCTCCATTTTCAGCACGGCGGCAAGTTGGACAACCTGGTGGCCGGCGCCTTGTTTGGCGATGGCGCGGCTGCGGCTATTATTGCTCCCGCGGCGGACGAGGCAGCGAACCGACCTCGGCTGCTCGATACGATGACGTATAGCGATTATGGCGCTCAAGATCTATTGGGATTTCACCTTTCCGACCAAGGGTATCAAATTCGTCTGGATACGCGTGTTCCCAAGCTGTTGCGGGCCATCGTGCCCGATCTGGTAACGAATTTCCTGCGTCAAGCCGGTCTTAAACTGACCGACATCCGCTTCTGGGGAATCCATCCGGGCGGGGCCAAAATTGTCGATTACGTCGGTCAGGCTTTGGAACTCGAACCCGACGAGCTTCGCTACTCTCGCCAAGTGCTGCGACAATTCGGCAATATGTCGTCAGTCACCATATTTTTCGTGCTCGACCAAATACTTCGCCACGGACAGCCACGGACCGGCGATCATGCCTTGCTGCTCGCATTTGGGCCGGGCTTGACAATTGAGTTGTGTTTGGTAAGGTGGTAGTTGACTAGCCAACGGTAGTGACGTAACCCAATTTTCAATCGCGACGGGCAGTATTCAAGTTTGACAATTTAGTCTTTTAGCCTATATTTGAGAAATAGTCTCATCTAAAGGTTGAGTGATCTGTGTCGACAATTGTCGGATTAGCGCAAAAACTAAGAGCCGCAGGCTACAGATTGACGCCACCGCGGCTGGCGGTCATCGAAGTCCTCGAAACGTACCCGGAGCATCTTAGCCACAGTCAAATCCTGGAAGAAGGTAAGAAGATTTACAGCAACCTGAGCCGGGCAACAGTTTACCGAACTATGGATTTGCTGGTTGAGCTAAAGGTGGTTCGACCGCTTTACCTGAATGATCCAACTCAGCGCTTCGTGTCTGCGGCCGGAGGTCATCACCATCTTATCTGTACCCGTTGTATGGCTATTGTCGAATTTGACAACTGCACGGTGGACCAACTCTCCAAAGAACTAGCCGAGCGGTACAATTTTAAGATCCGCAATCATCTATTAGAGTTCCAGGGGCTCTGCCGGCATTGTCAACCGGCTTGATCCGTTTCTTGACGTGCTGCGGAGAAAATTTCTCCATTACGACGGGATGGTCCTTGGTCAGAGCTCGCGACTACCTAACACCCATATATTTTGCTCTTAGCTGAGAATTTTTCCCATTTACCGCTGGAATAAGGCTAATACATGTTCGTTCGAGGACAGCAGTTCGTAATCATCTGCCTGGCCGTCGCTCTGGTGATGGCGGCCCAATGTGATGTTCGACCTATTCAGCCGGCCAGCCAGACTAGCGAAGTTTCTATCAGTGCTGACCACGGCCGTGAGCTTGGGCCGGTCTCCTTGAAGACCGGTGAGAAGCTCCGAGTAGTGGCCACTACAAATATTGTGGCCGATCTGACGCGGCAAGTCGCTGCCGATAGGATTGCCCTGACCACGCTGCTGCCGGTTGGGGCCGATCCTCATACCTTTGCCCCGTCACCGCAAGATGCGGCGGCGGTAGCGGATGCCCACGTGGTTTTTGTCAACGGTCTTGGTTTGGAGGAATTTCTTAAAGAGTTGATCGAAAACGCAGGGGGTAACGCGCCGGTAGTGATTACGGCCTCCGGTGTCGAAACTCGAGCTTTAAACCAGACTGGCGAGCATGGTGGCGATTTAGACGCCAAAGAACAGGAAGAGGCTGGCAGCCGGCCCATGGTTGACCCCCACGTCTGGATGACCCCGGTCAATGCGGTGATCATGGTTCATAACATTGAGCAAACAGTGAGCGCGCTGGACCCGGGCAATGCGGACATTTACAGACAAAATGCCGCAGGCTACAAAGCTCAGCTAGAAGAACTAGATGCCTGGGTCAAAGAACAAATCAACAGCATTTCCCCGGCGCATCGTAAGATGATTACCGATCACGACTCATTTGGCTATTTCGCGGAGCGTTATGGTTTGGAGGTAGTCGGAGCGATCATCCCGGCCTACAGTACCAGTGCCGAACCTTCCGCCCGGGAGATTGCGGCCTTACAAGATAAAATCAAGGCGCACGATGTTAGAGCCGTTTTTGTAGGGATGACCGTCAACCCGGTGCTGGCTCGACAGATGACGATCGATACCCAGATTAAGTTTGTTCCGCTCTTCACCGGTTCGCTCGGCGGAGCCGGTAGCGAAGCGGAGACTTACACGGATCTCATTCGTTACAATACAAGGGCTATCGTCGAGGCCTTGAAGTAGCGGCTTCTTCCCAACGACGTGGCCAATCAATACTTGCCATGGCCAGTAGAGTAACCTACAATTTCTGTAGCGATGAGTATGAGGATAACACAGTGGATATTATACAACAGGTCACCGCGCTCCATGGTCACCCGGCCAAAAAAATGCACGATTTGAGCCGTCCGATTTTGGAATTGAAAGACGTTTCGGTTCATTTCAACAATATTGTGGCGCTAAGCCATATTACTTTTGAACTGCAGCGGGGTGAACGTGTGGCGATTGTGGGACCCAACGGCGCCGGGAAAAGCACCCTTTTTAACGTGATTTCCGGCGTGGTGGTCCCAACTCAGGGCGAAACTAATGTTTATGGTTACGCCCCGGATGAGCACATCTGTATTGCTTATGTACCTCAGCGCAGCCAGGTCGATTGGGAATTTCCGGTCAATGTGGCGGATGTGGTGATGATGGGCCGGGTGAGAAAATTAGGTCTGTTCCGCTGGCCGCGGCGCAAAGATTGGGACTTAGTTCAGGAAGCGCTAGGGTTAGTGGGTATGGAGCACCTGGCCCAGCGCCAGATTGGCGAGTTATCAGGCGGGCAGCAGCAGCGTGTTTTTATTGCGCGCGCGCTGGCCCAAGAGGCGGAATTAATGTTGATGGATGAGCCGCTCACCGGTTTGGATTTAAGATCACAAGAAGATATCTTTGCCGTCTTGGAGACGCTGCGCCGGCGCCAGGTGACTATTCTCGTCGCTACCCACGATTTAAATCTGGCTGCCGAACGATTCGACCGCCTGATGCTTTTAAACCAACGCCTTATCGGGTTTGGTCAGGCGGGAGAGGTGTTCACGCCGGCGTTGTTAAGCCAGGCTTACAGCGGCAGTATGCGCTTGATTGAAACGCCAAACGGGTGGATGTATATTAGTGATTCGTGCTGCAGTCACGGAGAGGAGCCGGTCCGTGCTTGATATTTTGGATTTTCTACTCAATCCGCTCGGTTATGCGTTCATGGTACGCGGCTTAATCGCGGCCTTTATTGTTGGCATCGTTTGTGCTGTGCTGGGGACGTACATCGTCTTACGCGGCATGGCCTTGTTTGGCAACGCTCTGGCGCACGCAATTTTGCCCGGCGTGGCGGTGGGTTATCTGTTGGCCGGCAATCAACAATCATGGCTCTTCGCCGGCGGTCTGGCGGCCGGAATATTCACGGCTCTGGGAATTGGGGCAATTAGCAAGGAGGGCCTTAAGGCAGATACGGCCACTGGGGTCATTTTTGCCGGGATGTTTGCTTTGGGCATTGCCCTGATCTCGACGGTGAGAAGTTACACAGTTGATCTAACCAGTTTCCTATTTGGGAATGTTTTGGGTGTTTCAAACGGTGACCTCTGGCTCATTGGCATTTTTGGCGGGCTGGTCATTTTAACGATCCTGGCGTTTTACAAGGAGTTTTTAGTACTCTCATTTGATCCTGTGTTAGCAAAAACGCTGCGTTTGCCAACCTCCTTTTTGAATCACCTGCTTCTATTTCTGATTGCCGTGACCATCGTCTTGTCCCTACAGGCGGTGGGGATTGCCCTAATGTCGGCCATGCTGGTGACCCCCGCGGCAGCGGCCTACCTTTTGACCCGGCGTTTACCGGTTATGATGGCCCTGTCGGCGACAATTGGGGCCATCAGTGCGGTGACCGGGCTTTATTTTTCCTTTTATATTAACATCGCTTCCGGCCCGGCGATCGTGTTGACGTGTACGTTGTTTATCCTATTCGCCTTTATCTTTTCTCCCCGCCGGGGCCTTATCAAGCGCGCGGCCGGTTGAGCCGGCATATGACGGTGCATCAAGAATATTGCTTTGCAGTTGTAACTGGCTTTTTTCACGTTGCCACAATAACACTGTGGTTATACCCAAACCCATGGTTAGCCAGTAGATGGCCACGATGTGGATGAAGGTTAGGTTAAAATAAAAGTGGTCGAACACCCCGCCGACCAGGGCTCCCAAAATTGCCAGGCCGTAGGCCAGCAGCGGCGTTTCCAACTGGTGCCCGGCCGGAATCTGGCGCAGCGTCAGCAGCACAATGGCCAGGTAAACGAGGCCGATCAATAAATAGAGCGTCGCGCCTACCAATCCTATCTGTTGGGCTAAGAGCAAATACACGCTGGAAACCCCCACATACAAATC
>JBFGLD010000050.1:0-12467 GCA_041576335.1 Anaerolineae bacterium
ACCCGGCGCAGGTAAAGGCCAGGGTAGGGCAGCGTTCGTCGAATTCTTGGGGATTGGTAAGGCCGTAAACCCTCAGGCCTGGAATTGTTTCAATTTCGCTCATCAGGTAGGTAAAAAGTGAGCGCTCGTAGATGACAATGCTCTTCATGGCTTGCTTTAACAGTTGGCGGCGTTCGTTGAAGTGGGCAAACTCGCTTGCGAATTGCCCACCATACTCCTGGCCCAACGCCGTTAAATAATCAACCGCGGCCATGGTGCCGGCAATGCCCTCGAGATTGGGGGTTCCGGGTTCAAATTTTCCGGGAGGGTTGGAGCTGGCCGGCCGCACTTGGTAAGCTTCTAAAGCCGCCAGTAGATCGAGCCGTCCCCACAAAATACCAACGTGAGGGCCAAAGAATTTATAAGCCGAACATACTAAAAAATCACAGCCCAGCGATTGAACATCAATCGGGCCGTGGGGTGCATAGTGCACGGCATCAACCCAGAGCCAAGCTCCCACATTGCGGGCCAGGGCAGCGATGCGCCCGATCGGATTGATTGTGCCGACGGCATTGGAGGCGTAGCCAACGGCTACCAATTTGGTTTTACTTGTTAGCACTGAAGCCAGGTGGTCGAGATTAAGGCGGCAATCCTCCACGTCAAAATCAGCCCAGCGAATTTCTACGCCTTGCTCTTGCAGAGCAAGCCAGGGTGCAATATTTGCCTCGTGGTCCAGGCGTGTCACCACAATTTCATCGCCAGGCTGGAGCATGCGGCCAATCGAGCGGCTCAGATGATAGGTGATGGTGGTCATATTGGCGCCAAAAACAATTTCATTAGGCGAGGGCGCATTTAATAGGTCGGCCAGAGCGAGCCGGGCCCGTTTGATAATTTCCATACTCCGCTGGCTGGTAACAAAATGGCCCCCTTGATTGGCATTGGCATGGACAAGATAGTCCGCCACTGCCGCGATTACGGACTGGGGAACTTGTGTGCCTCCCGGCCCATCAAAATATACGTACGGCTGTCCGAGAGCGTCTTTTACTTGTAAAGCGGGAAACTTAGCCCGTAGCGGAGTGAGGTCCAAGCTTTGTTCTGGCATAATCTTGATAACTCCTATCATCGGGTAATGGTTGAAGATCAGAATTGTGGAAGCATGAATTCATTCGGGGAAAAAAGGAATTAATGTAGGCCTAAAAACTAATGCTCAAATGCAGCGTCGGGAAATGATGAGCTCATTTTTCAAAGTGAGCGACTCCTTGCCCTGCTCATAAACTCTTCTTGACTGTTCCGGGCTTGCCCATCTTTGGGCGAGAGACGGACGTAAGTGCCATCGGCCTTAAGTTCGCGGGCCTTAACGTTATCAGCTATAGAGATGTTTAGAGTATCTATTAGTTCCTGTTTGAGCGCAAATTCCTCAATTGGAAAGAGGGTTTCAATCCGGCGGTCGAGATTACGAGGCATTAAATCGGCCGAGCCGAGGTAAATATCCGGCGTACCGCCATTATGGAAATAGTAAATTCGCGAATGTTCTAAAAAGCGGCCCACAACACTAACGACGCGAATATTCTCACTAATACCAGGGATCCCTGGGCGTAAGCCACAGATACCGCGAGCCAGGAGTTCGATAGTAACCCCCGCTTGCGAGGCTTGGTAAAGATGGCGAATAAACTCCGGATCGATCAAGGCGTTCATTTTAAAGATAAGCTTGGCCGGCTTACCCCTCTTGGCCCAGTCGATTTCTCGCTCGATCAAAGCGGCGAAACGCTTGCGTAAGGTGAGAGGCGCAACCAGAAATTTCTTGTAGTCTTCTTTTTTAGAATAACCGGTCAGTGCATTGAATAGGTCGGTGGCGTCTTCACCAAATTCAGGTTTGCAGGTAAAAAATCCTAAATCGGTATAAAATTGCGCTGTTAGCGCATTGTAATTGCCGGTTGAAAGATGCATATAACGGCGAATTTGGTCGTATTCGCGACGAACGACCATACAAATTTTGGAGTGTGTCTTCAAGCTCATAAAACCGTATACAACGTGAACGCCGACCCGCTCAAGAGCTCTGGCCCAGCCAATATTACTCTCTTCATCAAAGCGTGCTTTCAACTCAACTAAGGCCGAAACCTGTTTACCATTTTCAACAGCCTCCATCAAGGCGCCAACAACGGGTGAATTTGACCCAGCCCGGTATAAAGTTTGTTTGATAGCCAGCACGTCCGGATCGCGAGCGGCCGCTTTTAAGAAATCTATGACAGGCACGAAGGAGTCGTAAGGGTGATGCAACAGAATGTCACCCTGTCGAATCACATCGAAAATCTCCGATCGCGTGTCGAGATTGCGTAAGCGCGGATGAACAATGGGTTGGTAGGGCGGATCTTTCAAATCGGGACGGTCGAGGTTCATTAGACTCATTAAACCACTTTTGCCCAGCGGACCGCCACTCTCGTATATATCATCCGGGCCAACGTTAAGATTGTTAGCCAGTAACTGGAGCACATGTTCGGGCATATCTGTTCCAACGGTTAGCCGAACGACAAAACCAAAGCGTCGGCGCCGGACTGTGGCTTCGATCGCTTCCAGCAAGTCCTCGGCTTCGTCGGCTTCAATTTCCAAGTCGGCATTGCGGGTAATCCGAAATTGGTGAGATTCTACAATTTCGTAGCCGGGAAACAGCTCTGCCAAATTGTGAACAATAAGGTCCTCGATCCACACATAATGGTACGTGCTCGCGCGATCTTTTTTATTACGTTCGACCGGAACTAAGCGAGGTAGGGTATTTGGCACTTTGATCCGGGCAAAACTCTCGTACCCAGTCGCCATGTCGCGTACTAGTACGGCTAAATTTAAGCTGAGACTCGAAATATGAGGAAACGGGCGACCGGGATCAAAGGCGAGCGGGGTTAAGATTGGAAAAATTTCTTTCTTAAAGAATTCATCAACCGCCTGTTTTTGTAATGGCTTTAGGTTTTCATAATCGTGCAAGAATACGTTGGCTTCGGACAATTTTGCGTTAATTTCCAAAAAACAATGATGCATTTTTTTGAGGTTGGCTCGCACTACCTTACGGATGGCGGTTAGCTGCTCCATTGGCGTTAACCCATCTGCCGGAACCTCGGTTACGCCTGCGGCTACTTGCTGCATTAATCCGGCCACCCGAATCATAAAAAATTCATCTATATTCGAACTATAGATAGCTAAGAATTTGGCTCGCTCCAAAAGCGGGTGACTCTGGTCTCGAGCTTCTTCGAGTACGCGCTGATTAAACTTGAGCAGACTTAACTCGCGATTAATATAAAGCGCAGGATCCTCTAAATCGGGGATGCTTTGTGCCTTGGCTTCGGCTTTGCGCTCCAGTTCCGTCATTGTTGCCAAGGTCTCCATATCGGGTGCAGAAGTAGCAGACATAAAATTTTTTCCTTATAGTTAGTTCGCCGAATTCGAATTATAATCGTTTTAGAGAAATGTGGCTGAATTGCCGAAAGTTCCTCGCCGAAATTATGGAACTCATATTGACGATTGCCCTGCAGCGAGGTTATTCGAAATATCCCTTAATCTTTTCGACCAAATCAGTTAAGATAAAGGTTTTCGAGATCATTTCGTCGGCTCCGGCATCGAGGGCCCGTTTGGCCTGTTCTCCTCGGGCATAGGCTGAGAGAATGAGAATTGGAATATGTTGGGTACTTTCATTCTGTTTAATGTGCTGAACGGCGACGGACCCGTCCATTACCGGCATCATCAAATCCATAATAATTAGCGAAGGTTTATGCTTGATCGCTAATTCAACGCCTTCTTTACCATCGGCTGCTTCCAAAACCTGAAAGCCGGCTCGGGTCAAAGCTAAGCGTAGCAGCATCAATTGCGTAGGGTCATCATCTACACAGAGAATCGTCTCCATGGTGGGCAGTGCTCCAAAAGCGATTCGGGGAACTGTTTATTGCCCTCATTAGTTTTTAGATTATACCACTAACGAGCCAAGTGACAAAGGTGTTCAGGTTTAAGAAGGGTCTGTCCTAAATTTTTGGAAAAGAGTGGCCCAGTCTGGAAATAAGCGTTATTTTACGTCGATACATATCTCTTGAAGACTGGGCCACTCGGGTATGATTGAAACTCGCCTAAAATCTGGGACGCACCCGTTTAAGAAAAAGTGGTTGACGTGAGATAATTGGAATAGTATAATCGTTGAAATAACAAATACATGCCAGACAAATACTTCCTTGCATTCTAAGGTCCTGTCATTTTACTATAAGGCAGAGTTTAAAGAAGAATCTTTAGAATATTGAACCTCAAGGCAGTTGTTTGCGGTATACCAACCCTATAAGCATGCCTCCTGGTCGGCTTTCTAGAAGAGATGGTCGACCCGTGCCTGAATATAATAACCGTAACCGGGTTGCATTTCCCAGTGCGAATGAATATAATTAGATGGGTTAGATTTATTGTTTGAGTTTTTTAGGAGAAAAGGGTGGCAATTGAAACACAATATTTGAACCCTGCAGAACCGCCCAAGGGTCCAGGCGACTCCGGAAACCTTGATGAAAATATTCTTCCTAAAGGTGCCATTCTGCAGACCCGCTATGAAATTATCAAGGTCTTAGGTATCGGAGGAATGGGCGCTGTTTATCTGGCCAAGGATCTACGTTTCACTGGCGTCACTCGTATGTGTGCGGTAAAAGAAATGATTAGCACAACCCCCGATCCCCAGGTTCGGCGTCTGGCAGTGCAGAGTTTCGAACGCGAAGCAAATCTACTTGTACAACTCAATCATCCCGGTATTCCGAAGATTTATGATTTCTTTACCGAGTCTGTCCGCAGCTATTTGGTTATGGAATTTGTTGATGGCAGCGACTTGGAGGATGTGCTCGAAAAAACTGAAGGGATGCTGAAAGAACAGATAGTTTTGGATTGGGCGCTGCAGGTATGTGATGTACTTGTTTATCTACACGGGCAAGATCCCCCCATCGTATTTAGAGATCTCAAGCCGGCCAATATTATGCTGCGGAAGGGGTCACAAAACAAAATTTCTTTAATTGATTTTGGCATTGCCAAAGCTTTTGAAGTTGGCCAAAAAGGGACAATGATTGGAACGGAGGGGTATTCTCCACCCGAGCAGTATCGCGGTGTTGCAGAACCCCGCGGTGACATTTATGCGTTAGGGGCAACCCTGCATCATTTGCTGACAAAGCGTGATCCGCGTCTCGAGCCACCGTTTACATTCCAAGATGAGCCGGTACGGTTATTAAATCCGGCGATTTCGGAAGAAGCTAATGCAGTTATCATGAAAGCCCTGGAGTACGAGTCGGAAAAACGATATACTTCGGCCAGGGAGTTTAAAGAAGCTCTGGTCGCGGCCTCGCGGCGGGATCCATCTGTTCTTGGTTCTCAAACGTCTCCCGCCGCTACGCAATTGCTGCCGGACACGCCGTCTCCTGTGCCTCAACCAAAGCAGCCGCCGCAACACGCTAGTCCGGGTCAGCCCCCACTACAACCGCATCCATCTCAACCGTATCCGCCACAACATTATCAACAGCCGTATCCGCCGCAGCCGTATCCGCCGTCGCCGCAATATCCATATCCGCAACCCTACCCGCCACAGCCTTATCCGCAGTCGCCGGGTCAGTCTACACCGGGCACTGAGATGGAGACCCATCTGGAGGACTCCATTTTAGCGGTATGGAAGTTTAAGTGTGAGGATGAGATCCGGGGTAAATCTCCAACGGCTGACGACCAAACGCTTTACGTTGGTGTTTATGATAACAATATTTATGCCCTAGATTTAAAGAGCGGCAGATTTAAGTGGAAGTATCCCGCCGAAGGTGGAATTGCCGTTAAACCGGCTTTATACAAGGACCGGTTAATATTTGGCTCTGAAGATAGAATTGCTTACGCCATCACCACCAGTGGGCGGTTAATGTGGACCTGTCCAACTGAGGGACGTATTCGCTCGTCAGCCGTGGTAGAATTTGATCATGCTTTTTTTGGTTCAGACGATCAGCGGCTGTATGCCGTTAACGCCCAAACTGGACGCGTGATCTGGCGATTTGAAGCACTGGGGCCTATTCGCTCGAGCCCGGTATTAGGGGACGAATTGGTATACGTGGGTTCGGAAGATGGGCACCTTTACGCGGTCGATCTTTCTTCTGGAGCTGCTCGCTGGAAATTTAGATGTAATCGCAGTATAACTTCGAGCCCGGCGCTGTATTACGATCTGGTTGTCGTTGGCTCGTCCGATTGGAACGTATATTGTGTCGATGCCAGAACCGGATATACTGCGTGGCGGGTGCGTACCGGCAATGCAGTTATTTCCAGCCCCACAATATTTGATGGAGTCGTGTACATTGGCTCAACTGATAAACATTTGTATGCGATTGATGTAAAAACCGGTCGAATTTACTGGAAGTTTAATGCGGACTCTCAAATCGTGTCTACGCCTGCGGTATCAGACGAGGCTATTTATTTTGGCACCAGTAAAGGTGAGGTTATTAGCCTAAGTCGAAAAGACAAAAAAGTCCGTTGGCGATTTAAAACCGGCGGTCCGATCCCATCTTCGCCGTTGATACACGACGGCATCGTTTATGTTGGCTCGACCGATCACTATGTTTATGCTTTACCTGGCTGATGCAATGGATTTGCAAATAATGGCTTGTTATGCTGGAGTCTGCGCTTCATGAATTTCCTCCAACGGCTCTTCTTACAACCAAAAATTGATACCGAGGGGAGCGATGTTGACTCGCCCCCAAAGCCCCAAGTTGAACATGTTAACCAGGTCGAGCAGCACATAAATATTGGACAACTTTCCAACGGCTTACATATTGGCAAGTTTTCTGACGTTGGCCAAGTTCGTGAGCGAAACGAAGACTCGTTATATATGATCGAATCCTTATTACAGCATAGTGATGGAAAAGAACCATTTGGTATATTCATTGTTGCCGACGGTATGGGAGGGCACGAAAAAGGAGATGTAGCAAGTTTAGTTGCCGCCCGTATTACGGCGAATTCAATTCTGGAGGAGATTTATTTACCGTCCCTGTCGATAAACCATCACGCCGCTGCTGGTCGCCCAATTAAGGAGGTTCTGGTGGCTGCTGTTGAAACTGCTAATCAATGTGTTCAAGAATCGGCTCCAGAAGGTGGTACAACGTTAACTGCAGCTTTAATTATGGGCAATAGTGCCTACATTGCCCATGTCGGTGATACAAGAGCATATTTTTTAAGTAGCAATAGTCTGAAGCAAATAACCGAAGATCACTCCCTGGCCCAGCGTTTAAAAGAGACCGGGCAGGCTTCCCCGGAACAGATTGCCCAAATCGAAAACGTTCTGTATAGGGCGATTGGTCAAGGTGGTTCAATAGAGGTGGATACGCATATTCAACATTTACCGCCAGGTAGTTCGTTGCTCCTCTGCAGTGACGGTTTGTGGAAAGGTGTCAACGACGACGACTTGCTCAAGGAAACAATCAATAATTCCAGTACCCCTCAGGAAGCCTGTGAAAAGCTCGTGGCAATAGCTAATAAAAATGGGGGTGAAGATAACATTACCGTCATTATTATTACGATGGGACGTGAAGCCTAAGTTAGCAATGGACTGTCGACAGCTTTGACTCGGTCATTTCTTATTACTCCAGACGAAAGCGGATTGAATGCAAGTCGATAAGAATTATTACGCAATTCTTAAAGTGGATGTCAACGCAACTGAAGAACAGATTCGTAAGGCCTATCGAGCGTTAGCGCGTGAGCATCATCCCGACGTAAATAAGAACCCGGCCGCTGCCGAAATTTTTCGGGATTTGCAAAAGGCCTATGAGATCTTGGCAGACCCGGAACAGCGCCGCACTTACGACCGCTTTCGGGAGGCGCAAGGGCTCGACAAATCATCTGCGCTGAGTATCCGATCCATCATTAGTCACAAGAAATTGATAATTGGCATCGATGAGCAAGCCTTTTATGTCTGGCTGGATATAACGCCGGCCTCCGATTTGCCCACATCTCGCTTGCCACTTAATTTGTGCCTGGTGCTTGATCGAAGTACCTCGATGCAGGGGATGCGCCTGCAGCAGGTGAAAGAAGGCACGCGCCAGATCATTGACCGTTTAGACGCTAATGACGCCCTTAGCTTGGTTGTTTTTAGCGATCGCGCCGATGTAATTTTGCCGGCCCAAAAGGATATTGATAAGGCACTGGCGAAATCTGTTGCTAGTACTATTCAGCCAAGCGGCGGCACAGAGATGTTACAGGGCTTGATGGCCGGTCTGCGCGAACTTGAACATCACCGAAGTGAATCATCGGTCAACCACATTATATTGCTCACCGACGGGCAAACATACGGGGATGAGCAGGGATGTCTCGAGGAAGCGGACTGGGCGGGTAATCACCAAATTAGCCTGACGACAATGGGCATTGGCTCGGACTGGAACGAAAACCTACTGGACAAGATGGCGTCTGTTTCGGGTGGAACCTCTGTTTACATCGACTCGCCCAGGAAAGTCGTGGATGTATTTAAAGAAACTATTCGTAACCTTAGCTCAGTTGTGGCTCGTGAATTAACCATGAGCATTACGCCGGCGGTTAATGTTACGCTTAAAGATGCCTTCCAAATTACGCCGCATATTCGCAGACTGGACGTACGGGCCGATAAGACGGTTCTCGGCCCACTAGGTACCGGAAATGGTAAGACTTTATTGATGGAATTTAGAGTTACCCGAGAAGTTACAGTCGGTCAAAAACGCTTGATCCGGCTAACCGTCGATGGAGATGTACCCGGTCAAGCTAATCGCAGAAATTGGGAATGGACCGAGATTTTCGGTGAATTTGTTGCCGATTTAACGAGCCCACCTGAAATTCCGCCCGCTATTGTAACGGCTTTAGGTAAATTGGCAATTTATAAAATGCAGGAAAAGGCCATGGAAGATTTGGAGAAGGGTCAGATTAGCGCCGCAACGCAGCGCCTGGAAACTATGGCCACTCGCTTGCTCAACTTGGGGGAAACCGATTTGGCCCGGGCTGCACTGCTGGAAGCAGGACGGTTAGCTCGGACGGGGGATCTGTCATCCGAAGGTCGGAAAAAGATACGTTACGGAACTAGAAGCTTGTCAATTTTGCCTAAGGAGATACATCGTGATTAAGTGCCCATTTTGTGGAACCACTCATGTGGCGAATACGCTTTTTTGCAGTGAGTGTGGTACTTATCTACTCGAAGATGATCGTCGTGGCACCGATCCACTCGGTACTGATGAAATTGGCTGGGTTGGCGAGGAGGAAGAAGAAGCCGAGGTGAGCCCACTGGTTAAGGGTACAGGTCCATTAGCCGTTCGCCTAAAGATTGGGGAAAACGTCCGCGAAGTTGAAGCAAGCCTTAATAAAGCCATCCACCTGGGGCGTCTGGACCCAGCGAGCGATGTTTTTCCAGAAATTGATCTTACCAACGACAATGGTTTAGAAAAAGGCGTATCACGGCGCCATGCCAGGATTCTGAAACGAGAGGGCACTGTAGTTGTGGAAGACCTTGGCAGTATTAACGGTACTTTTATCAACGGTAAACGTTTAGCACCTTACTTGCCCGAGGTTCTTCATCACAATGACCAACTTCAATTGGGTAAATTGCTCATAGAAGTAGAAATGTTTTAAGGGTAGAGCTTATGTAACCCTTAACTTCTGTCTTATCAACAGAATTCTAAAATCTGCCGTTGCGGAACTTATTCAAGTACAAAATAATTAACCGATTAGCGAACAACTTCACGTGTTATGTTAAGGAGAATCAAGAAATAGATGGCAATAACGGTAATTGTACACGTCATGAATGCAGAACCTTTTGTAGGAGAAATTGACGAGTTGCCTGCTTCAACTGCAAATTTTGTTGTTTGTACGAATCCACGCGGTCGCAACGGAAAACCGGTGAAGTATATCGAGCCGGAGGCGACCAGAGTTTTATTTCCTTGGCATCGAATTAGTTTTGTGGAGACGTTGCCCAGTGAAGAAGACCACGTCGAAGTAGAGTCCTTCTTTCGGGATTAGTACGCTTTATATTGCCTACTTAGACTTTGCAAAAACTGTCATCTTTGCTGTTGGTGGCGGTTTTTTTGCATTTTATTTGCCGGCGAGTAAGATAATTTGCTTGCCAAATAAATCTGGCCGAAAATTACAAGAAAGGTAAATGATACAATGGCGACACAACAGGTTGCCCCTGTTACGTGTTCAACTTGCGCAGCGACGTTTACGGCACCGGTCCAAAGCATTATTGATGGCCAAAATACATCGCAGAAGTCGGCCTTTTTGCAGGGCCGAATTAATGTGGTGCAATGCCCTCAATGTGGCGCGGTCAACCAGCTGACTGTTCCTCTACTTTATTATGACTTAGGACAGGAGCTGGCCATGGTTTTTATGCCAAATGGGCTGCAGTTGACCAATACCGAACAGGAAAAGGTAATTGGAAAATTAACGAATTCCCTGGTAGATAATCTGCCGGCTGAACAAAGAAAATATTATCTTTTAAACCCAAAGCAGTTTTTAACCTTGGATAGCCTGGTTAAAGCCGTTTTAGAAGCGGACGGGATTACTGAGGAAGTTTTGAAATCTCAAGCCGAAAAAGTGAGACTTCTCGAAGAGTTCATCAGAATTGGCGATGAGGCCAGCCTCATAGAAAAGATAAAAGAGAACGATGCCGGGCTTGACCGAGAATTTTTCGAAATCTTGACTGCGTCTATGCAGGCGGCTCAACTTGAAGGCAATGAAGCCGGCGCACAGGCGCTGTTTGCTTTGAGAGCATTTTTATCCAAACATAGTACCCAGGGCATCCAAGCTGTCGCCGAAATCGATGCAGAGTTGGGAATTGTCTACCTTCGCAGCCATGAAGAATTGTTAGAAAAACTACAAAATGCCAAAAACGATGAGGAATTCGAGAATTGGGTTGCTGCCGGCCATGCGCTGCTCGATTACAGCTTTTTCCAAAAACTCACGGCTCAAATTGATGCGGCGGCTAAAGCGGCTGATACAAAAACCGTGCAGGACTTGAAGGACCTGAGAAGTAAAGTCCTCGAGGTCAAAGGCAGTCAAGAAGAACAAAGTCGAGCTGCTTTACAAAAAGCGGCCGATCTCTTACGCAAGATTTTGCAGTCGTCCGATCCAGCCCAAGTTTTAGAAAAACACCTCGATCATATCGATGAAGCTTTCTTTGCCATTCTATCGGCTAATATTCAGGAAGCGCGACGCCAGAAGCAGGATCAAGTTGCCCAAGCTATGGAGTACGTCGGTAATTTGGCCATGAGCATGCTTGGAGACCGCTTAACCCCAGACACGCCGACCGATCAACCGCTGACTGAAAAAAACCAAACACCCGTAAGGAAGTAACGCGCTCAATACGACCTGCTTCGCCTTGAACTTAATTTAACTCGCTCCGCCTGCTCTGCCGCATGTTCATATAAGGGGTAAGCAGCTCTTGGCTATCTTCTGGGCGGCCGACGCTACTTGCCCCCACAACCAGCGTATCCCCAGGTCGAACCATGATGGCTCATTCACGTATTCCCAGAAGCTGGAAGCCCGGCTTCGATGAATCGTTCCCAGCCCGCTTCTTTGTAGACTACTTAGACATCCCCTGTAAATTAAGCTATAATCCTCTTGACGCGATCCCGCCCCAAGGAGAAAGTAAACATTGACCAAATACAAGCGCATTACCGGAATGCGCGATGTGCTGTTTGAAGACCAAGGCTTTTGGCGCCATATTTTGGCGAAAATTCAGGAAACAGTTGATTTATATGGCTATCAACGGATTGATACGCCGCTTTTGGAACAAGCCACTCTATTTATGAGAGGTGTCGGCGAGGGTACCGACATCGTCGAAAAAGAAATGTACGTTTTTGAAGACCGGGATGGAGACCTGCTGGCGCTCCGCCCGGAATTTACGGCAGGGATTATGCGGGCCTACGTTGAAAACGGCCTGCATACCTTGCCCACACCTCTAAAGGTTTGGACCATGGGGCCTCTCTTTCGGCACGAGCGTCCACAAGCGGGTCGTTATCGACAACATATCCAATTCGATATTGTAGTCGTTGGCGAGCAGGACCCCGCAGTAGACGTCGAAGTGATCAGCGTGGCCTGGCACCTCTTTAGCAGCCTGGGGTTTGAAAAACTTAGGCTTTGCATAAATTCTACCGGCTGCCCAGCCTGTAAACCGGCTTATGTACAAACTCTGGTGGATTATTTTAGCGCGTTTGCCGACGCGCTTCCGCCCGACGATAAACTGCGTCTCCAAAAAAATCCGCTTCGTATTCTGGACAGCAAGGAAGAACGTACCCAAGCCTTCTTGGAAAATGCACCCCGCATAACCGACCATCTTTGCCTTGAATGTGAAGAGCACTTCACTAGATTGAAGAACTATCTCGAGGCAATAAAGCGGCCCTATAAGGTTGACTATCGTATTGTTCGCGGCCTGGATTATTACACCAAAACAGTCTTTGAGATCAAGGCCGATGGCCTAGGTAGTCAAGACACAATTTGCGGAGGTGGGC
>JBFGLD010000051.1:0-12464 GCA_041576335.1 Anaerolineae bacterium
CAACGAGCAGCGGGCAACAGTTTCTCCACGCTCATCTGCCAACATCCAGCTGCTATCCGGACACAACCGCACAAGGTCGTCATAGGTGACGCCTGTCCAAGCGAATGAATTGCAGAAACAAGCGAGTTGCTCGTCATTGTTGGCTTGAATAGGATAGTAGCAGATAGCTACCTCCCCAGTTCGCCCTGCACCGGACGATCGTTGATGCCCAAATAGCGTTCGATTTCTTGTTCCAAAAAAAGTAATTGCCCTGAGTTATCGATATCGGGTAAGAGTTTATTGTGTATCCAATCATAATCGAGTTCATTCCGGAATGGAATCACCCTTTAGTATGCCTGGCTTTGGCCCGGTCAGTTACAAGGCTGTTTCTTCCAGACCGGCCCTCTACTTATCCACAGGTTATTCACAGTTATCCACAGATCTGTTTGACTTTTCCACCAAACTGCGAATAATCGTAGTACCTTTTTCTTACAGCATAGGAGGTCAATATTATGAAAATTGCCTTGCTGGGCGGAGCCGGAATAATCGGACGGGTCATTGCTCGCGATCTGGCCAGAACGAAAGATGTGGGCGAAATTATTCTTGCTGATCTGAATGAAGTCGAGGCCCAACGGGCGGCGGCCGAAGCCGCGCCGGACGATACGCGCTTCAAAGCGGCCGGCGTTGATGTGACCGATCACCCGGCGCTAGTTGACCTATTGCAGGAGGTAGATTGCACGATCAATAGTGTGCAGTATTACTTTAATCTCGAGGTGATGCGAGCCTGCCTGGAAGCGGGAAGCCATTATCTAGACCTGGGCGGGCTGTTTCATATGACTCGCAAACAACTAACACTCAACGAGTCGTTCACGGCAAAAGGTTTAACCGCCATTTTGGGACTTGGTTCCTGCCCAGGCATTGCCAATATGCAGCCGGCGCTGGTAGCCGACCGTTTTGATACAATCGAGTCCATCAAAATCTACAACGGCGCAACCACCGACTCGCGCGACAGCCTGGCCTGGCCTTACTCCTTGGAGACGATTTTGGACGAGATGACCGAGCGTCCCATGGTTTTTCGCAATGGCCAGTATGTTGAGTTGGAACCGCTATCGGAAGAAGAGCCGTTTGAGTTTCGGCCTCCCATTGGAAGTCGAATTACCCATCATACTCTGCACTCAGAAGCAGCAACATTGCCCCAAAGCTACGCTCACAAGAAGATCCAAGCATGTTTTTTCAAGATTAGCTTTTTCGGCTACAGCGAACACGCCTTTCGCCGGTTGCAGCAGCTGACCCGATTGGGGTTGGGTGACAATACGCCGGTTGCGGTCAAGGCCAAGCTGCCGGACGGTAAGTTGGTTTCCGCCGAGGTGCGTCCGCGTGAGGTGTTGAGCCAGGTCCTGCTTAGGAGCGAGGCAACCCGGCGGGGTGAGAATCCCGGTTTTAAAAATATCGCCACCGTGGTTGAGGGGACAAAGGATAGCCGGCCGCTGACCGTTCGGGTAGACACGTTGGCCTGGCCTCACCCGGAATACGAAGTAAGTGGGGGTACGTTGGTTGTCGGCGTTCCCCCGGCCATCGTCGCTCGCTGGCTGGCTGAGGGTGAAGTTAACGCCGTCGGGGTTCATCCTCCAGAAACAGCTCTGGACCCCATTCGCTTCTTTCGCGCCTTAGCGCAGCGGCATATTTGGACTGAGGTGACGGTCACAGAAGTAATGACCTAGAAATATCGCCCGACAGCTGAGCTAGGATAAGCCCGGATTTGTTTCTAGCGCCAGCCCGACGTAAAATCCATCGATGACGTCGAGACAGCTTAAGACAATTACTCAACCTCAGACAACGTCCGAGAGCGCCCAAAATTGGCTCATATCCATTATTCAGGGCTGGGGTTTAGTTATTATTACGCTGCACCTGGCTGCGCCTCACTTACCGGAAGAAATGGCCTGGAGCCTGTGGCCGTATACTCTGCTTCGGCCGTGGCTGGGATGGGGGCTGGCCCTGATCGTTGGAGCTTTAGTCATAACTCCGATCAATGACCTGATTTTGACGATGCTGCTTCGGTTTTGGAATCATCTGTTGCGGGTTACAGGGAATGCTTCACGCCTGACAA
The DNA here is from genome assembly GCA_041576335.1 of Anaerolineae bacterium. Taxonomy (GTDB): domain Bacteria; phylum Chloroflexota; class Anaerolineae; order 4572-78; family J111; genus JANQQF01. The sequence continues at coordinate 2,087 of JBFGLD010000051.1, forward strand.
TTCAGGCCTCACGTCTTACATCTAACCGCCAAGCCGGGTTTGTCCTGCTGGCGCTGTTAGCCGGCTTACTGTTTTGGCTGGCTCGCTTGCGCCATTTGCGCTGGGGTGATTCCTACTTGCTGTCGGTTGCGCTGTCCTACCCCGATTTAGAGCTGCGGGTCATTTACAACTGGCAGGCGCCTTTAACCGTTTTGCTACACCAGCGATTATGGCAGTTTGTGGCTAATCCGCTCTTGGGTTGGCCGGTTGAGCGCGTGTATGCTGTAGTCAGCATTATCTGTGGGGTCATTTTTGTCTACGTGCTGCTCAACTTTGTAACCCGATTAGGGCGCAATGCCTTGGAGGCGGTCGTATTAGCCGGGCTGGTATTAACCACCGGCTCGATGCAACTTTTTTTTGGCTATGTGGAAAATTACACCGTCTTATCGCTAGGGCTAATGGTCACCATGTTTTTGGCCTGGCGTGCTCTGCACGGGGAGATTCAGCCGGTTTGGCCGGTGTTGGGGCTGTCACTGACCAATGGCTTTCACCCGTCAACGGTTTTTATCTGGCCCGGCATGTGGCTGTTAGTGGGGCTGTGCTGGCGGCGGGAATATGTCTCCTTGGCTCAGGCTCTGTGGCAGATGCTGTTACCGCCACTCCTTGTGGCCGGGACCATTTTGGGCCTGCTGGAAAGCGGCCACCACGGCTTATCTGCGTTTTTGGGCGTCGATCGGCCTGGCGGCGGCGATGGAATTTGGTTTGTTCCTCTTTTCGAGACCACAACGAAGTGGCAGCAGTATACCCTATTCTCGGTGGCACACCTGTTGGACTGGAGCAATCTTCACTTATTGGTCTCCCCCTTTGGCATCCCGCTGGTGCTGACCACCGCGGTGGCAGCGGCCCGTTTTCGCGGGATTCTCTTCGACTCCGCGGCCGATAGAGATTACGCCTATTTCCTGGGCGTCACCTCGGCTATGTACCTGTTGTTTACCTGGCTCTGGAATCCGGATTACGGCGGACGAAAAGATTGGGATTTGTTTGCGCCCTCGGCCTTCATCTACACCCTTCTGGCAGGGTTCTTATTGGTGCGCGTTTTGACCAACCGGTGGAGATTAAGCGCGGCCGGCCTCTTTGTGATAGCTGTATCACTGCTGCATACCGGCGCTTGGATTTTTGCCAATACGCACCAACTGCCCATTGAGTAGTACACCCGGGACATATATTATTTGAGGCCCGGCTGTACGGTCAGCATTTACCTTCGGGCTGGGTCACCGGGTTGGTTCCTTCAGAAACTCCCCTGCCTGTTTTATTGGGGGCCGGTTGAATGGCCCTATTTGTGCTTGGCGCTGATGTTAGTTTCAAATAGGCCAACGACCAGATACCGAGTAAGATTGACGACATTATGATTAACAGGTTAACCGCGAAGCCGCTGGAAATAGCTGTGGTTCGATCAAAACCGACCAGCATAAAACCAACCGTCCAGCCTGCCTCGTGCGCCCCGAGACCACCGATTGAAATAAATGGAATTGCCTTGGACAAAACGGCGAACGTAGCCCCTACAATCAAATTTGTGATGGTTGTTTCTAGACCCAGGCTGCGCATAAACGCGTAAAACCCGGCAAACAGGCTAAACCAAATCAGGATAGACCAGCCGAAAACAAAATAAAGCCGTTTTAGCGAATGAACAGACTCAAAGGCCGTTAAAAGCTGTTCCGCCTTGTCCAAGATTTGTTGAGTCAAAACATACCGGGCCAAGCCGGATTTGCGCAGGATTGTGTGGAAAAGTCTTAAACCGGGTCGCTTCAAGTAAATGACTACGAATATCAAGGCGATTGTCAATAATATCAGGCCCAGTACAGTGAGGATGATATTGGCCCCAAATGCGGGCACGTGCTCAAGCGATAAGAGTGCGGCCGTGACAAAAATAGAGGCAACCGCCAGATAGTCAAAAATTCTGGCGAGGATTAACACGACCGCCGATTGGCCAAGGGTAATTTGCCTGTGCTTTCGCAGTAGATAAAGAAGCGAAAGTTCCCCTGTTCGCGCAGGCAGTATGTTATTAAACATGTTCTGGGCGATTACAATGGCTAGCGCTGAGCGCCGCGTTCCGGTTTGGTCTGGCAGCAGCGCTTGCAGCCGAAAGGCTCGGTTAACATTGGTAATAAAATAGAAAATAAACCCAATGATAACCCAACCGTAAGACAGATTGAAAAAGAGCTTGAGGATGTCCTCAAACGAAATTTTGGAAAGAAGCCAAATTACAATAAGGACCGGTAGAAGTAGAGATGCAACCTGCTTAACCAAACGAGGCGTCAAATACCTTTTTTGCATATCGCTTGCCTGATTATTGAAGAAGGCCTCCGCTAAAAGAAGCTTGGCTACGGCAACCGGTCACTCATCGACGGTATTGTGGCTGAACTTGAAGAGACAGGTGATGTAGTGGAATCGCGTTGTCGGGGATCAATTGTCCATCCAGCAGAACGGGGGCACGTTGGCCGGTATTTAAGTCATAGAGACCGACGAGAAGGACATAGGCACCCGCCGGGGCATCTTCACTAACGTCAATAACAAATTTGTCGACGAATCTCTGATCGGGTTGCCAGCGACTTGTCGGCCACAGTCCGGACAGCGGCTGCTTATCCAGTTGACCGTGAAGGAGGTAATCGGGCCCCAGAAGCTGGGTAAAGATGGTATAATCTACCGTAGCTGGGCCTATGGCTTGCCAGTGCAGCGTAACAACTAATTGACCTCCCGGGTAAAATTGGCTGGGTTCGATTTCATATCCATACAGCCGGACTGTGTTATCAAAAAGGTAGTCAACGTGAGTTATTGACGGGGCAGCCGAGACCCGTCGAAATACACACCACTGGCACGGGAGACCCGGACTGGCGAAGCCCAAGGCCCAGTCGGGCGGAAAACTTTTTATATCTAAAAGCTCTTCCTCTTGGCGCTCAAAGCCCAATTTTGAGGTAATATTCTTTTCAACCCGATCTAACATCTCTCTATCGACGACAATGTAACTAATCTCGTTGCTGTTGAGAAAGGCGCTAAATCGGTCAATCGTGTCAACCTGTGCGGCCGGGGTGCGGATAAATTGTAGAAAATCGCTGTGCCGCCACGTTGGGACGACGTGGCTAGGACCCCACATAACCGTTACCGGCTGATCTTTCGTGTGACCGGTTTGGACCCATACGAGGGCTTGGTCACTATAATCATTGTACTTGGCATCGGCCGCAAAAGGGTTTTGCCAGGCGTTTCGAGCGATGTACCAGCCGGTTACCGAGGACCAGCCGCCGGCCCAAACCAGCAGCAAAGTTACTATGCCCGTAGCTGCCGGCCTGGCCCAGCGCGGCGCGGCGGGATAGGCATGTAGGCGACGGAAAAGGCTGATGACGGCTGCTGAAAAAAGTAAGATCAGCGTGGGCGCGATCGGCAAGAGGAACCGAATGGGAAAGGGAGCAATGGCCAGATACCAGCCAAACAATACATAAAATACGATGACGATTGTCGCGGTCAGTAACAAGCTTTCACGATTTGCTTTCACAATTGGTTTCAAATAACGCCAAAAAATCAGGCTGGTCAGAATTAATAAGGCTCCGATCAGATCGTAGAAACCATTTTGAAAGGCTTCGTCAAACGCAACACTGCGGGTCGGCCACAAAACTCTTAGAAAGAAGTAGCGCATCGCCAGCAAGCCTTCGCGGAGCCGCAGCCAAGCCTCGCCCGGATTATTGTTTTGCAAATAGGTTGACAACGTCGGCAGCGTTGAAGGATCCGCTACGTATTTTTCAGTCGCACTGTCCATCCACATGACGTTGGTAATCGCCGAGTTGAATAATGGGGAGCCAAATGCATACCAGTTGTAGAGCCACAGGGGAAGAGAGACAATGACAAAACTCAGTAAAAATATCCATATTCCCCGTCGCTTCCAGAGGCCAGGTGTGTAAAGCAGCGCGGCCGTTACAACAAAACAGAATACAAATATTGGCCCGGTGCCTTTGGCTAAATAAGCTAGGCCGGCCCATACCCCGGCCATAGCCCAATAAATTATTTTGTTCGGCGTTTGCAGCGACCGGACCATAAAATACCAGCTTAAAAAGGCACACAATATGAGTCCGGACTCGGCCAGGGCAAAGGTACTGTGTAAAATGAATTCGATGTTTATACTTAAAAGAAAAGCAGCCAGGAGACCCGCAGCCCGGTTATACAATCGTGCTCCTGCCCAGTAGACCGCCCAGATTGTGACCAAACCGAGGCCTAAATTTAAGAGCTTGGCCCGGGTAAAGTAGCGCCAATCACGTTCGGCCAAGGGGGCTAACAAAAGCGGGTACAGCGGATTCCGTTTTCCGTCTGTAATCAGGCCATGCTCACGTACGTCCAGGCCGAGCTGCAAGTAGGCAGCCTGATCGCCATCCGCCGAGTTAGCGTTCTTCAAAATTCGATCCCAGCCGGCTATCACAAAACGGGCGGAGATCAGTAATAAGATTAAGGCAAGAATAATATTCTGCAACGAAAATAGATGCGTTCTTGATACGTTCTTCATAAATATGCAGGGCGTTACTAACGAAAGCGATGGTAGAGTATACCACGCAATAGTAGACCTGTCATCCTAATAACCTGAAATAGCAGGGCTATAGCATTTCTAACCCATCTGTCAGCCGACTTCGTTTCAGCCCTGTGTGATATGGCTGCAGCTTTGAGCAAATTTTGCTGCTTGAAACTTCTAAAGGAGTGAAGTACATGCTTCCCACAAAAATTGTTGTGATTGGCGCTGGGAGCGCCATTTTTGGTCTAAACACGTTAGCTGCGTTGATGCGCAGCGAAAAACTGCGCGGCAGCCATTTGGCCTTGGTTGACCGCAATCCCGACACCCTGAATTTGGTGGCCCGCTTAGCCTCCCGTATTAACCGGGAATGGAAAGCAGAGATGAACGTTACTACCCATCCTCACCATCTAGAGGCCCTGGCTGGAGCAGGCTTCGTCATCAATTCGATTGAGGTACCGCCACGTGAAGCGCTGTGGCGGTCCGATTTCGAAATTCCGCTGAAGTATGGGGTACGCCAACCTTACGCCGAAAACGGCGGGCCCGGCGGTTTTGCCCACGCCGCGCGCAATGTTGGCCCGGTTATGGAAATAGTCCGTAATATGGAACAAGTCTGTCCTGAGGCATGGTTTATCAATTTTACAAACCCGATGATCCGCATTTGTGATGCCGTGGCCCGTTACAGCAATATTCGGGTGGTGGGTCTTTGTCATCAAATTGGAGCCGGGTATGCGATGGTTGGCTTGGTGCTGGCCGACGATCTGGGCTTGGATGCGGCGGACGGCTTTGCCAGTACGGCTGCTTCACCAGCATATATTCCGAGTAGACGACATCTGGAATGTCAAGCGCTCAAACGCCTCGACATTAAGGCGGCTGGGATCAACCATTTTACCTGGGTGCTCGATATTCGCGATAGGCAAACCGGCGCGGATCTCTATCCGCTGTTTTTGGAACGCTGGGCAAAATTCGATCCGGCTTTTGAGCCGCTGACCCGCCGTATGTATCAAACTTTTGGGTGGTTTCCTGTACCCGGCGACGAACACCTGTGTGAGTATTTGCCGTGGCTGAGCGACCCAATCACCAAGCCGTGGGAAAAGTTTGACCTTAGTCTCTACGAGTGGGCTGTGTGGGATCAACTCCGAGGTCAGGGACACGATGACATCGCGCAGTTGGCCGGCGAAGAAGCCAATCTGGACGGCTTACGAGACGCCGACAGCGAGGGTGCTTTGGAGATCATTGAAAATGTTGCGGGGGCAGGTAATTATTTTCACCTGGCTGTTAATTTACCCAACCAAGGTTACATTACCAACCTGCCGGACGAGGCCATCGTCGAGGTTCCCGGTGTGGTCAGTGGAATTGGTGTGCGCGGTATCGGGATCGGCCTCTTGCCGGAACCGATCGCCGAATTATGCCGGCGTGAGCTGACCGTGGCGCGCTTGAGCGTTGACGCTGCCGTAAATGGTGATCGCCAGGCCGCACTCCAATGTCTTCTGTTAGATCCCGTCATTACCGATCTTGACGTGGCTCAACGTATCCTCGATGATTACCTAGAAACGTACCGGGAACACTTACCCCAATTTTGGCGGTAGCGACTTGATTGACTGACCTTACGGATTATCTTTTCAGTCGGCGCGATTGGTATCAGCCAATCCGTGATATTGGCCTCGATAATAAAGTAACGGGTCGGATAAATCGTCTGCGCGCCACAGGCCGGCGACCTGGCCAACCATGATCCAATGGTCACCCCCTTCAAGCTTCTCTTGTAAAGTACAGTTCAGGGCGGCCATGGCTTTTCTCAGCCGTGAACAGCCCTGCCACGGCACAAACTCGAATTCAGGCGGGGGGGCGTTGTCCGGCCAAATGCCGGCAAAGTAGTTTGAAAGCACTTCCTGGTTACGGTACAAAATGTTGATACTAAAATTTTCGTTGAGTCGAAAATAATCGGCGCAGTTGGCCGTCCTATCAATGCAGAAAATCACCAACAGCGGGTCGAGGGACAGTGAGGCCAAGGCATTGGCGGTCATGGCGCGAATGTTTTCCGTATCGCCCAGCGCGATCACGGTGACACCCGTAGCAAATAGACCAATCGTGTTGCGATATTCGCGTTCAGTAAGGGGGATTTCAGCAGTTACTTGCTCACGGGTCATAGTTGATCCTTTCCGTTCGCCAGCAAAGCGTTTGGTTTCGGGTTCGCTTTGAACCTTATTATAAGAATTTGTCACATTTTTTCCATTTTTGTTTACCCTAAAGTACAATCCGTTCGTGATGCAGGCTGAGTTACACTGTAAATACTATATTTGAGAGAAATGATATATGAACAACAAACCCATAAAAGTGGGAGTCGTTGGCGGAGGGATTGGACGAATTCATTTGGCTAGCTACCAGGCGCTTGGCGCTGAGGTTGACCTTGTGGCTTTATGTGACCTAGACGAAACGCGGTTAAGAGAATTGAGCGATACATTCAACATTCCGCGCCGTTACACCGATGCCAATGCGCTGTTTGCCTCGGGCGAGGTTGATGCGGTCAGTATTTGCCTGCCTAACAGTCTGCACGCGCCGCTTTCTATCGCAGCCCTGGAAGCAGGCCTACACGTTCTTTGTGAAAAACCGCTGGCCGACTCCGTAGCCGCCGGCCAAAAAATTGTTGACACAGCGGCTAAGGCTGCCGGCAAGTTTATGATCTGCTTTAATCGCCGTTACCGGCCCGATTTACAGTGGATTAGAAACATTTTGGGGGAGCAGCGGTTGGGGCGGATCTACCAGGTTAGGGTCGGTTGGATCCGCGAGGCCGGTATTCCGGCAGGCTGGTTTGCCGAAAAATCAGCCTCGGGTGGTGGACCGCTGATCGACCTGGGCGTGCACATGCTCGATGCAGCTATGTGGCTGCTGGATTACCCGGATCCGCTGACGGTCAGCGGCAGTGTTCAGGCTAATTTTGGCCCCCGCGGTGCGAAGATGCTCAGACGTAAATGGCAGGCCGACCCATCATCCGTATTCACGGTGGAAGACTCGGCCACGGCCTTTATCCGGCTGGCCGGCGGGATCAGTATGATGTTTGAAACGAGCTGGGCTGCCCACGCCCGGCCTGGCCAGGATGATTTCTTCATCACCGTGATGGGCACACAGGGCACGGTTGAGTGGTATGTGGCCAACTACGCCAATGAAAATACGCTAACCTTCTATTCTGAGGTTGGAGGCGTGCCGGTCCTAAGTCGCCCTGATGTCAAGGGGGTCCGCTATGACCACGATTACGCGGTGGCCGAATTTATCCGCTGCCTCAGAGTAGATACTCCGCCAACGGCAACGGCGGAGCAGGGCCTGGTGATTATGAAGATGATCGAAGCAGTCTACCAATCGGCCGCGGCAGGCCGGGAGGTAGCCGTAAAATAGACCTACCAAGAAATTTAAGGGCAAAGTAAAAGACCATCCCCCCGTGCTGGGATGGTCTTTTGAGGGAGGAAGGAACTAATTTTAGTACACCACAAAAGAGGTTCCTCAATCTCGACTCTACCACACCAAGGTTTGTATTTGGTTTGAATCCGGCTCGATTTCCAATTAACATTCTTAAAATTTGAAAGACTGAGGTTAATGAGAGCAACTGTTTACTGCGAAGTGGCATAATTTTTCTCAGAGACTGTTTTAAAAGTACCGCTGGCTAGACTGGGCCAGAATTGCCGGACAAAAGCTCAAATTTGAGGACATTTTAAGACTGGCCCAGTCTCTTAAAACAGCTTCTCAGACATTTAGAACGCAGTTGTACCGCTTACTTATTGAAAGATCTCGAGAATAGGGCGACCATCCCACTGCTCAGGCTGGGGCAATTTGAAGGCAAATAAGGCCGTGGCCGCGGTGTCATAGGTGTTGATGGGCGAGGTCAGGTTGAGGCCGGCCGGCACGCCCGGGCCCCGGGCCAACCAGGGGATGGTCCGGTCCAGGGGGGAGTCATCGCCGTGACGCTGGTTTTGCCCACCGTGGTCAGAGGTGATGATCAGCAGGGTGGCGGGCCCATAGCCGCCCTGCTCCAGGGCGGCCACCAGCTCGCCAATCAAGCCATCGACATAGGTGATGGCGTAAAACTGGTTGTCCGACATCCAGCCGTAGGCGTGCCCGACCCGGTCGACATCGGGAAAGTGAATAAAGAGGAGATTAGGTAAGCCGGCCTCAATCAAGGCCAGGGCTTGGTCTCTGATCTCGGGGTCGTGGGCATTGAGCCCAAAAAGGTGGTCGACCGAGTTGGGCAAGACCATGTGGTTCATCTTTTCCTTGCCAAAAACCATGGCCGTGCTGAAGCCGGCCTGGTGAGCCAGGCTAAAGAGGGAGGGGCCGTTCATGCCGGGCCAGCCGATGTAGGGCACGCCCCACAAGATGCCGTGTTTCTCGGGGGTCATGCCGCTGAGCATGGAGGCGTGGCTGGGCAAGGTTTCACTGACCTTGACGGTTTGGGCGTTGGGGGAATAGGCGCCCTGGGCCCGGAGCTTATCGAGGTGGGGGGTGGTGGCCAGGTCGAGGGCATCGGGGCGGAGGCCATCAATACTGATAATGACCACGTAGTTGATCTGGGCCAGGGGGGTTGGGCTGGGCTGGGGGGTGGGGCCGGCCGCCGGCAGACTGGTGGCCGTCGGAATGGTCAATGTGGTCGGGGTTGTGGTCGGCGTATTGGTGGGCGGCGGGCTGGTGACCGTTGGGGACGGCGACGAGGTTGGCGTCGAGGTTGGCGTATCGCTGATGAGTTGGGTAAGGGTGGCGGCCAGCTCCACGTTGATTGTAGGCTCTGCCGGAGGGATGGCAGTAGGGATTGAAATATTCTGTAAAAGAAGGGGTTCTTCGGTATCGGCGGACGTTTCTACTACGTTTTGGACGGTGTCCGGCTGGGTGAACCGGTCAGACTCAAACAAATCGTCCGGGTGAGGGCTTATTATCTCTCCGCTGCCTTCCGGCCCTTCGCTCTGGGTTAGATTCCAATTAGTTGGCTGAGACACTAAATTCGCACATCCAAGAAGTAGGATGGCGAGGGTAGCTAATATGACCAGTCTTTTAGAAAGAAACTTTCGGTGTCGCCGCCGGGTATTCGGCGGCGGTTTCTGCCGCGGCGGATCTGCTGGCGGTCGTACTTCTGTTTTAAGATTTGTCAGCGATGATAGGGACATTAATCAGTGAGCTCCTTTAACTACTTTTGGCTTGGCAAAAACGCGAACTCCGAATAGCCGGTACCTTTTCGAATTAACCAGGTCTTCCGCCCTTTTTAGGACAAGAAACAGTATTTGATTTGTAACTATTCAGGTTCTCCATATAGGACTGGCAGTCCTGGTTTGATTTATAAAGCGTGGTCACTAGTGCGTGACGCACAGCACAGACCCTATAGAATGGAGATGGTTGGCGGTGTTCATCTCGCGAAGCATCCCGCTCTGTTACTAACTTTAACACACCAAAATTTCTATGGGCATAAATTTAGAGTGAAGAGCAAGTAAAGAATACATAAAAATTTTAAGGTTATGAGCGACCTCAGCTCGCACTCAGCACTCAAGCTTACGGAATATCGATCATTCGAATTCCGCCAGCAAGGCTGTGGGGTAAATAGCTGTGGACCCCTCAGAAAAGCCAGATCATGCTGCCCGTACGCACAGGGTAACGATGCCAGGTTATCCGGGCTGGAATTTCTCTGCCGGTCTCGTCTCACGAACGAGACCCTCTGCAAACGTTGTTTTCTCCTAGGGGCCTACTGAAATGTAAAATGGATATTTTGGGAAGTCGTCTTAAGAAGGGTAGCTACGAAACACAGCAGCGAGAATATTGTCAATTAGGAGGTCGGTCGCCGCAAGCTAATTCTATCAAACCCCCTTTAATAAATCATCA
>JBFGLD010000052.1:0-12453 GCA_041576335.1 Anaerolineae bacterium
CAGAAAAATGAGCCGCAATCCAGGCTACGGCCGGGTCGTGGCTGCCAACGAAACGGAGTTGATGCTCCGGCGGTTCAATTGGTTGTTGAGTCAGGGCGCGCCACCGGTCGAGGGCCAGGCGCAGCGACTGCTCCACCTCTGCCTCAGAATACCCGGCCGTGAGTACCTCCAGCAAAAACGCTTCCGCCCGGTGAACTAAAGTGGCCCGGCGCAGGGGCACCGTTTCTTCTACAGACGTCATCTTAACGACGCGGGTGCCTTGACCGTGCCGGCTGACAATTAACCCCTGCCGAGCCAGCTCCTCGTAAGCGCGTTGAACCGTTCCGATGGTGCACTGCCATTTAGCCGCCATGTCCCGGACGGAGGGCAGGCGGTCACCGGGCTGGAGACGCGTCCCCGAAATTTCCTGGCGAATCGACTCGGCTATCTGATCATAAAGAAACATTTGGGCCACGGGCTACTACGATACTTGTGCCTACCAACACTGTATATTTGAAATGATACAATTATACTAAAAAAGGAATTTTGGGCAAAGGCAAGGGGGGCAGATCATGTCTCGTGAGCTTGCAGATAAATAGTTAAGCTGGCGAAATGGGCCATGCCTAACCGCTCCGGCCGATAACATTGGTGTTTGGCCGGCGAGAATGTCTCTAAATTGGCTTCAAAGTAACCTTATGAGAAGTCAAAAGGAATTTGCACCAATGCCGTCGGTTAGTCTGCGGCACTGTCCGGGGTGGGGATTTCCTGAGGAAGCCAAATGGTGAAACAGCTACCCTGGCCAGGTTCGCTCTCCACCACAAGCCGGCCACCGTGGGCCACGATTAAATCTTGGGCAATGGTCAACCCCAGCCCGATACCCTGAGGAAAACGGCGGCCACCCTGGCTACGAAAGAATGGTTCAAAAATCTGTTTAAGTTCGTCTTGGTCAATGCCGGGGCCGGTATCTTCAACTTTAATCCAGACCTGCTGATTTTCCGTTCCGGCTGACACGGCCACATTTTCTCCCGCGGGGGTGTATTTAACCGAATTGCTCAATAGATTGCCCAATGCCTGGGCCAGCCGGTCCGAGTCAATTTCTATCGTGGGCATCGTGACCGGAATATCTGCCTGCCAGCGTAAGTCCTTAGCTTGTACCGCCTCTCGCCAGGGGCTAATGGTCGTAGACAGCCACTTACTTAAAGCGACCGAGCGACAATCGAGTTCGAGCGTGCCCAACACCTTATCATAAAGCCTGGTCAAGTTATCGAGCAGCGGGTGCATGCGGTTTACTTCAGCCTGCATCGCTTCTAACAATTCGCGGCGTAACGGAACATCTTCATCAGCGCCGTTTAGCAAGGCTTGAATGGCTGATTGTAACGCACCGATTGGTCGCCCGACCTCATGCACGATATTGGCCAGCAAACGTTTTCTGGCGTCTTCCAGCAAGCGCAGGCGTTCGCTGAGATTGTTGAAGGCCCGCACCAAAAGCTGAACTTCTTCCGGGCCTTGCTCCGGCAAAGTTTCCCACTGGCGTCCGATGGTTATGCCATAGATAGCCTGGGTCACACCTCTGAGCGAACGCTCCAAACTAAAGGCCAGCACCAAACCCAGAGCAACAGCCAACAGCAAAGCTGCAATCAACACCCCAACCGTAAGGTAGCGCAGCTTCAAAAACTGGTCATAGATGCTCGAAAGTTCCCGCGTGAGGCGCACAACCCCGACGATTTTCTGATCAGGCCCCGGAACCGGCACCAAAACTTCAACAATCTCGGCCTGTAGAATTAGGCTATAGTTAATCTGTACGCTTCGACCTTCGCTCAAGGCGACGGATAGGTTAGGTACATCTAAGGGTTGGCCTATCTGATCGGTGTCAGCAGGATTAGTAGAGGCAATTAGAATTCCGTTGGGGTCAAGTAATTCTAGATCGGATTGGGAACGGGTGTTAAACCGCGTGATAAATATCTTCGCCTGTGCAGCATCTTGCCATAACTCGGGTTGACCGGCAGCTATTTCGGCAGTCAGCCCGGCCTGCTGCGCCAGCTCATCCGATAAACTGGCTAATAACACCTGCGTTTCCAAAATATAGATTAGGACAACCGCGGCTATAGGGATAACAATAATCAGGGGCAAAATATGACTGATAATAAGACGGCTTCGTAGGGTTTTCATGAAGAACTGTCTATGGCTTCCAGCTTATAACCGACGCCCCGCACAGTTACAATACGTTGAGGTTTATTCGGGTTAGCTTCTATTTTTTCACGCAGCCACCGGATGTGTACATAAACGCCTTGCGTCTCGCCCTCATACTCGGCACCCCACACCTGAGCCAGGAGTTCATCTACGGAAATGACCTCACCGGCACTCAGAGCTAATGCATACAGTAAATCAAACTCACGGGGAGCAAGCTCCAACTCTTTTCCGGCCAGAGTAGCCACGTGCGCTGCCGGTTCGATGACCAAATCACCCACCTCCAGGCGTTCTGGCGTTTTCTTGGTCAGGCTCGTGCGATCGTAGCGCCGCAATACCGCCTTGATGCGGGCCAGTAGTACGCTTAAATCAAACGGTTTGGTAATGTAATCATCCGCACCCAGTTCCAGTCCTAAAGCCTGGTCTAATTCTCGTCGCCGGGCTGTCACAAAAATAATGGGGGTGTCAGCCTGCTGCTGAAAGTTACGCAGTGCGTCCAGCCCATCCATACCGGGCAGGCCGATATCCAGCAGAATCAGGTCGGGTGGGTCGCGCCGAGCCAGCGCCAGGGCATCTTCGGCATTGGCGGCGGCGCTAGCCCGGTAGCCGGCCTGTTCCAAATTAAAAGCCAGGCTACGGCGCATGAGCGCATCATCATCAATTAACAAGATATGTTTGGACACGAGTACATTCCCCACACAAAGGTGCAATTATTTTACACCAAGGCGGCACTTTTGAGAACTTGCCCAAAAGTTTGTCCTGTTCGTCAAATCAGGGGAATTTCACACATTCCTCCCCCCTCCGGGAGGTCGGGAGGGCCGCACCAAGCGACACTATTGCGCCGGCTGAGACTTTTTGAGCACTCTCCTTTGGGGGACCGGGGGCTGACTACTGAATTAATTTTGAAAGTTCATAAGCAAGCCTATCTTATCCTTTAATTGATTGCCTCAACAGCATTGGCCGGAACCCAGCCCTGCACCTGGCTTCCGGCCACGGCCAAACGAGTCCAGTGTTGGCGTGTTTCCAGAAATTTCACCTCTGTACCGCTATGCAGATTGAACTCCGTGACGTACTGCGCCCCCGGCCCACTGGTCACATTCACCTCGTCGGTAACAATAACGCCTTGAGGATAGGTATTTTCCATATACATGCGGCTGCCAAGGCCAAAAGCACTCACAATGAGTATCAACACAGCCACACCCAGCGCATACTGTAAAGCTTCGCGTACCGCACTGGCTTTTTGGGTGCTGTTGAACAGAATTACCAAAAAGACAACCGCAATCCAGGCCGCCAAAGCGACGATAGCCAGTTCATTCAGGCTGAACCAATCCTCTGAAAATTGGGCTACATGCTCGATAAATCTTGGTTCAACGACCTCCTGATCTAACCGGTCAACGATTTGAGAGCGGGCCAGATTTAGATTTGCCTCAATATCACCATCACGCGGCGCAGACTGCTCCGCCCGGCGAAAGTTGAGAATTGCCCGGCCCATATCACCTTGCTTGAAGTAAGCGCTGCCCAGGTTGTAGTACAGGGCGCTATCCTGGTAACCCTGGTCAATTAGCTGTTGGTACGCCTGCGCGGCCGGTACAAATTGGCCGGCCTCATAAAGTTGATTAGCTGTTGCCATACTCTGGCCGGCCGTTGCCGAGGAATTTGCCAGCAGCAAAACCTGTTGGGTCAAAACTATGGCCGTGATGAGCACGGTAGTTAGAGTGATAACAACTATAATTCGTTTCATTGGAACATCTCCTGATCTTAGAAATTGGATATTGGATTTACGATTAATGGCAACCCCAACATCGACAAGCGGAACTTAAAAAATCTTCTCCAAAACATTTATAAGTATCTCAATCTCATTGAGCAGATTGTTTGCGTGGTCGGGATGGCCGGCATTAGGCGCATAGCGACCCAATTCCGCATCCATCAAGCAGACTTTTGTACGCTCTATCAATTCCGGGCTGACGCCTTTGGCGGCCAACAACTCGGTAAGCACCTGCTGCGTTAGGCCCAGCACCGGTTGATTGAGCTTTTCCGAAAGATATGTGGTTAAGATTTGTTCCGCAGCATTGTAATTTTCTCCCGTCTGCTTGCGCGCCCGGGCCAGCGCCTGTCGCGCTTTTTTGGGCGCATGCGCACTGCGTAATGCACCGGCATTGTGGCAGCGGTAGATCTGTCGTCGCTGCCACACGACGGTACCTGCCAGCGCGACTGCCGGCATAGCCCAGGCCAGCCAATACAGCAAAGAATTTGTGATTGGCGCACCCGAAGCCTTCAACTTGCCCGGCACCGGCTTTAGATGTCGAATATCCATACCTACCGGTTCAACTACTATCTGCTCAATCTCTGGAGCGGTGGCGGCATAATTTTCCGGCTGCGCGCCGGAACCATCGCCGGGAGCGGCTGAGACCACAAGCTGCTGAGTGGTGATAGTCCGGAAGGCGGCAGCTACCGGGTCAAAATAGGTGTATTCAAGCGCCGGGATAACAAACTCGCCTTCGGCCTGCGGCACCAGCAGCCTTTCATAAATGCGGCTGCCTACTATTTGACCAGTCTGTAGTTGGGTGTTGACGGTTGCCTGACTCTCAAAGCTGCGCAAATTGGGAATCTCCGGCCAGTTCGGATCAGCCATCGTATTCAAGTTTCCCTGGCCACTGATAGTCACTTTCCAGGTAACCGGCTCGTTCACCCTGGTATCCGCTGCGTCAACAGTTGCATCAATCGTAAATTGGCCAACAGCCCCGCTAAAACTGTGCGGCGCGTTGGCGGGTAACGGCTTGACATCTACTGTAACAGGCTGCGATTGTAACGCGCCGCCGCGCCGGAAAAAGCTGCCGGGAACGCTCAGTTGAGCAGGTTCTAGGGTCACTTGCCCCACTCTGGTGGGGAAGAGCGTAGTCCGCAGCTCGGTTACGTCGTAGATCCGCTCGCCCGCTCGAACTCGATACTGGTCTTGATTGGCCTTACCTTCGGCCCAAAAGCCACTGAAGGCCGGCGGCACAAATTGGGGCTGGTCGAAGAAGGAGCCGAGATTATCGGCAGCCTGGTAGAAGCGAAAGGTGTAGGTGATTTGCTCGCCCAAAAACGGGTTTGGATTATCCACCTCGGCCTCGGCATACAAATCTTGACCGGCAAATGTGGTTGACGAAGGCGTAACCGGCCGGCTGGTGGATGGCGCCGGGGCCGCGGAAGGCATTCCGTTACCTTGCGTCACCTGAATCGCTATCGGCTGCGTGAAATAAGCTTGACCATTCAAGGTCACGCTAATCGGTTCAATCAGCATATCACCCACTTGATACGGCTGCAATTGATATCGGTGAATCACCTGGGTGTTCATCGCGCCATTGACGATGCTAATTTTCTGGGAAGTGCCGGTTCCTACGATGTTAAAGCCATTAAGTGCCGGCAAAGCGGGATTTGGCGTGGTCGCGCCATTGGCGGTTACCGATACGGTCAATTCAACTACGTCGTCTGTGGTCAGCGAAACGCGGTTGACCGTGGCCGTAATGGGGTTTTGCCCTTGAGCAAAAGCCGCTAGTGCCGATAAAACAAAGAGGGTGATAATTGTAATCGGTATGAGCACAGTTTTCATTCTATTTTTCATCGGTGTTACCTTTCTTAGCCGGATGCGTGACACCTGATAAAAAGCATCACGCATCTCGACGTACGACTTAACTCTGAATATCTAACAATTCCACTTCAAAAATCAGGCTTGCGGCGGACGGGATGATTTCCCCAGCCCCTTCCTCGCCGTAGGCCAAGTCAGCCGGAACCACCAACTGCCGCTTGCCGCCAACTTTCATCGAGGCGACACCCTCATCCCAACCGGGGATGACATAGTTTTGACCAACCGGGAAGATAAAGGGCGTGCCGCGGTCTAGCGAACTATCAAATTTTGTACCATCTTCCAACCAGCCGGTATAGTGAACCTTAACTACCTGGCCGGCTTCGGGAGTATCGCCCTCACCCACTTCGATATCGTGATACATCAATCCAGTCTCGGTGGTCGTGTAATCTTTTGCGGACACCTCCATTGGGGCTTCTGGGCTGCCGGGTAAAATATCGAGCACCTCGACTTCAAAGTAAAGCGTAGCATTGGCTGGAATCACGCCGCCGGCCCCAATCTCGCCGAAGGCTAATTCCGGCGGGACAATCAACTTGGCTTTACTACCCACCGGTAATAAACTGAGCGCCTCATCCCAACCGGGGATAACCAAACCCTGACCTAATGGAAAGGCCAGGGGTTCGCTGTAGTCATAAGAACTATCAAACACGCTGCCATCGGCCAACATACCGGTGTAGTGAACTTGAACCACATTACCAGCCTCCGGGATATCGCCGGCGCCTGATTCGTCAATCAGATATTGAAGACCGCTTTTGGTGGTCGTCAGATCGGCTTCCAAAAAGCTGGCCATCGCTTCTTCATCAAGCTCGACTTCAGCGGGAGTATTTGCCGCTTGAAGATTAGCCAACATCGCTTCAAGTTCCGCTTCATCTATTGTTTGGACATCCTCTCCCGTTATGGCGGTCTCTTCAACCACAACCTCGCTAGGTTCAACAGACACTTCTACCTCCTGTGCTGGCTGCGAGTTGCAGGCGGCCAAAGCCGCAGCTATACCCATGGTGATAAACAATGTTCTCAATTTCATGATTGTTCTCCTTATCTAAATAGTTTTTTGATTACGAGTACCCGGTTCCGAGTTCAGACCTGGTAACCCTGCACTGAAAACTCGGAACTCGGAACGCCGGTTCATAAAATATCTTTACCAATTTTTACCTGGCTGGTCGCCGGGTACGACCAAAATCTGCTGCAAATGCTCTTCCAGACTCTCGGTACCTTGTGCGGCTGCCTCGAAAAGTTGCTCGGCCTGCTCTTGGGTTAGACCCACAACTTGGGGTTGACCGTTTGGCTGACCTTCCTGCTGCTTAGAGCCGGGCTGACCACCACCCTGCGGTTGGTCCCCCCGCTGTTGCTCTTGCGGCTGGTCGCCCTGCTGACCATGTTGTTGCTGTTGATCTTGTTCCTGGTCGCCTTGTTCACCATCCTTTCGTTGATCATCCTGTTGATCGTCTTGCCGGTCTTGTTGCCGGTCACGCTGCTGGCCGTCTTGCTGTTGGTCCTGCGGCTGGTTGCCTTGTTGATTATCCTGTTGTTGTTGATCTTGCTGGTCGCTGTTCTGCTCCTGATTTTCTTGTTGCTGATCCTGATTCTGCTGCTGCTGGTCCTGCTGTTGTTGTTTTTGCTGTTGCTGTAGAGCCAACTCCAAATTATGTTTGGCTTCCAGATCGTTGGGATTTAGGCGTAGTACCTCTTTGTAAGACTCAATAGCTTGCTCAAACTCTTGCCCCCGGAAAAAGGTGTTACCTAAATTGTAAACACTATCCCGGGTCAAGTCGCCATCGTCTATTATCAACGTCTGCTCAATCTCCAGTTTCGCGCCTTCGTAATCCTGCTGGCGATACAGGGTATTGGCGGCGTTGTAGTGCGGCTCAGCCACTTCGGGCGACTCTTGCTGAGCCTGTTGGTAGGCCGCTAAAGCTGCGGCATAATCTTGATTATTAAAGGCTTCGTTGCCATTATTATTGAGCTTTTCAACCGTTTGACCGCATGCGGTCAAAGCCAGCGACGAAGCCAAAACAAGGGGGATAACTAATTTTTTCATACTCACAACTCCTTGGCGATTTTCGATTTTGGACTTACGATTTACTTTGCGACAGGGTTTGCCTCAACGCGGCAAACGCCGTATCAACCCAGGGTATCACAAACCAATGTTGAGCGTCTTTAATTACAGTTCAAGACAAGTTTAATGGAAGTTTAAGATGGTATACCGGTCAAAGAGAACTTACTTAACCCCGGCTCCCGACAATTGTTGGCTACCCATAGCCGTCCGTTTTTTGGCAACTCGACGGCGGACGCGGTCGGGAATAATTTCCACGATGACCAATGCAGCCAAAGCGACCCATAGGAAGTTCTGAAAGCGCTCAATGCCAAAGGTTTCGGTACGCGAAGCTAATTCACTTTTTTGCAGTGCGTTCAATTCGGCCACCAACGCATCCAACTCGCTGCCGTCAACGGCCGCTCTAAAATATTTACCGTTGCCGATGGCGGCGAGCTGCCGCAGGGTCGCTTCATCTAGGCGAGAGAGTACAACTTCGCCCTTTTCGTCTTTTTTGTAGCCAATCACCTGGCCTTGAGCATCGTATTCGGGAATCGGTTCCCCTACGGGCGAGCCAAAGCCGATGGTGTAGATCAAAACCCCCCGGTTAACCGCTTGGCGGGCCATTGCCAGCGCGTCACCCTCAAGGTTTTCGCCATCGGTAATCAGCACAACCACTTTCTGGCTGCTGCGGTTGGTATCGAAGCCGGTCATCGCCGTGCGGATGGCATCGCCGATATTCGTGCCCTGCTTAGAAATAACCTGCGGCCGAGCATTATCCAGAAACATTTGCGCCGTCGCATAGTCGGAGGTCAGCGGGAACTGGATGAAGCTGGCCCCGGAGAAAAGGACAAGGCCTATTTCATCCCCGCCCAGCTTGTTCATCAGGTCGGCAATTTCCAACTTGGCCCGGCTTAGACGGTCTGGCTTTACATCTTGGGCTAGCATGCTGTTGGACACGTCCAGAGCGACCATCACTTCAATCCCTTCCTGCTGAACTTCGTGGCTCTCGCTGCCCCATTGAGGCCGGGCCAGTGCCACTAACAGCATCACCAGCGCTACAAACCAGAGCATCGTTTGCCAACGCCGGCCACGCCAATTGACCGTGCTGCTCAACCATTTGACCAACTCCGGGTTGCCCAGCCGGGCCAACGCCGATTTTTGACGCTGCCCTGCCCACAGTACAAAGAAAATCGCGGCAGGGAGTAAAACTCCGATACTGTATAAGTAAATTGGTTCTATAAATGTCATTGTTATTGTCCTTTGTCACTTGATATTTGTCGTCAGCAACCATCAATTGAACGGTTACTTTTCGTGTAAAAAAATTCGGCTTAACCGGGAAGTTGGGAGAAAGGAGTAGGAAGTAGGGGGTGGACATTTTCTCCTTACTTCATTCTTTTTTACGTCCCGGTCTGTTTATCCGCAGCAGCTCGTCCAAGTAAGCAATATTGCCAATGTCCAGTAAAGCATGACTGTGACGGACTACGGCAACTTTCTAAAGAGTGTTTTTCTCAAAACCATCCCGCTCAGGAATAGGCACAGTGCCGGAACAAGAAACCAGCCGGCCAATTCCTGAAAGCGGGTGTAACTTTCAAATTCAATCTGTGACTGCTCCAGGGCATTAATTTCATCCTAAATTTGGGCCAAGTGAGCCGTGTCCATCGCTCGAAAGTAGCGTCCGCCGGTGATTTCAGCAATCTGTTGCAGAGTGACTTCATCCAGCATGCTTTCCTGGTAGATCACCTGCCGGCGGCCAAAGGCGTCGGTAACCGGAACCGGCACCTGTCCGGGGCGGCCCATACCAACGGTGTACACTTTTACGCCCAGCGACCCGGCGGCTTCGGCGGCGGTAATCGGGTCAATTTGACCGGCATTGCTTACGCCATCGGTCAGCAGAATGATAACTTTGCTCTTGGCCTGCGAGTTCTTAAGCATATTGCCGGCATTGGCCAGCCCCATGCCGATGGCCGTGCCATCTTCGATGCCCAGGTTAGTCGCCAGGTCTACCCGGTTCAGCAGCCGCAACAGCATGGAGTGGTCTACCGTCGTGGGGCTTTGGCTAAAGGCATTGCTGGCAAAAACTACCAGGCCAATCTGGTCGTATGGGCGTTGCTCCACGAAATCGCTAATGACCCGCTTGGCTGCCTCCAGTCGGTTCTCCGGCTCAAAGTCCAGCGAAGCCATACTGCCGGAAATATCCACGGCCAGGGCCATATCCACCCCTTCACCGGTGATGATATCGCGAGCCTGGCCGGTTTGGGGACGAGCCAGGGCCACAATCACCAGCGCGATAATCATCAACCGCAGCAGGAAGAGAAGTGGCCGGCCAAAAACGCGCCACGACGTCGTCGATATGGCTGCCAATTTCACATCGGCATAGCGCAAAGCCGAGGGGCGAAGCCGCTCCTTGCTCAGCAGAGGCCAGGCGGCCAGCAGCGGCAGGAATAGTAACAGGCTTAAAATCCAGGGTGATTCGAATCTAAAAATCATCGGGTTACCTCCATAGGTTTTTGGCTAAAGACATCGGCCGTTTTTGAAGCCGGCGCTGTCTCCCGGAGTGCGGGTTTGGTCATTTCAACCAACATTTGCGCTTGTTGGGTTAACTGATTCGCATGTTCAAACTCTGGGGTCAGCTTGGCAAACTTCACCAGGTCGCTGTCCATAAACAGGTCAGTAAACTTGTGCTGTTGTTCTTTGCTCATGCTCGACCCACTAAGCGAGACCTTCAACTCTAAGGTCGTACGGTCAAGGGCGTGTACCTGGAACCGGCTTTCAATATAGGTTCGCAAGCAATCCGTAACCAGCGTATAGTGGCTCTTATATTGACCCTTTTCCGGCAGTCGCAGCCCGGCAATGCGGTTCAACTCATCCAGGGCTACTTGGTGCGGTAGACGATTATCAGTCAGCACGCGCTTGCCTCGCCACTGGATGAACAGCCACACACCGCCGGCGCTTACCGGGAGCATGACGCCTGCTGCGCCAAGCAGCCAGGGCCACAGGGGTGGTATTTGCATGCCCAGCTGAGGGCGAATGTCCTTTAAGGTTGTATCCCCTTCAGACAGTACAGAAATTACGGTTAATGATATTGGCGGTACGACTTCCTCTATCACCTCACCACCCCCGGACGTGACGGTTAAAGGTAGGGCCGGCGTTTCAAACGAGCCCGGCTCGAACAGCGTTACTGAAATGGTTATGCGCGTGGTTGCACGGCCATCATCGTCAGTCACAATTTCAGCCTGCGGCTGGGAGCGCACTTCAAAATTACCCCAACTTTGCCCTAATTTGGGGATGATGACCTGATAACCGGCCGGATGCGTCACCTCAAGCGTCAGCTCAACCGGGTCGCCAACGGTGACTTCGCTTTGGCCGGCGGTTAGGGTGGCCTGTACTTCTTCGGCAGCTCCAACCGGGGCAGCCCCCAGCAGCAGCGCGGCCAATATTAGGAAGTAAAATATTAGATATTTTTTGGTCATAATAGCTTCACCTCTAATGATTAGTTTTCAATTTAGGGTTTTTTTCTGCGCACAGCTCATCACACGGTCCGGCCTAGTGTCTTTAATTCGAGTTCAAGAGAAGGTTAAGGACAGGTCAAGACAAATGCGCTGCCGGCCGTAGATTAAGAGAAGGGAAAAAGTCAGATCTTTGCCCTGCAAATTACAGTCACAAAAAATGCTTAATGCCTCATCCGCCGAGCGCGCTTCTGAAAAAATAAGGTCAGCGCCTGCACGTAATCCTGGTCAGTGTTGATGTCTACCTGGTCAACGCCGGCGTTGGCCAAAACCTTTTCTTTGGCCTGGTTAAATCGATCCGTTTGCCGAGCAAACTCGTTTCGCCAGGCCGGGCTGCTGGTGTCAACCCACACCAGTTCACCAGATTCAGCATCCTCAAGGGCCAGCAGCCCCACATTGGCAATATTGGTTTCCAGGGGGTCATTCAGGTCAACCGCAATAACATCGTGCTTACGATTGGTGATGTACAACTGTTTCTTATAACTTTCCGGCTCGGCCAAAAAATCCGATACCAAAAAAATGATGCTGCGCCGCTTGAGAATTTGATTGATGGTATCCAACGCCAGCCTAATATCGGTGCCGTGGCCTTCAGGCTCAAAAGCCAGCAGGTCGCGGATGAGTCGCAGCACATGCTTGCGGCCTTTATGCGGTGGAATATACAGTTCAACCTGGTCGGTAAAAATCATCAAGCCGACCTTATCTTTATTCGTTGTCGCCGAAAAGGACAAGACTGAGGCCATCTCAGCGGCTAATTCTCGTTTGCTCTTGCCCTCGGAAGCGAAGTCGCCGGAGCCACTGGCATCCACCATTAGCATAACCGTCAGTTCTCGTTCCTCAACGTATCGTTTGACATAAGGCTGGCCGGTTCGGGCCGTGACGTTCCAATCAATTGAGCGCACCTCATCGCCGGGCAGGTAAGGGCGCACTTCGTCAAACTCCATACCCCGCCCCTTAAAAATTGAGTGATATTCCCCGGCAAAACTATCATTCACCAGACGCCGGGTGCGTATTTCAATATGCCGAATTTTGTTCATCAGTTCAGTAGTTAACATGGGTTATCAATCCTTTCAATCGTTCTCTCGCAAATCAAATAATTCACGTCCCCCGTCCTACGGTACACG
>JBFGLD010000053.1:0-12416 GCA_041576335.1 Anaerolineae bacterium
GCCCGGGTACGTCGAGCAAACTTGTTTTTTCCGTACTAGCGTGGAAATACACGGGTCGGTCGTGTCCGGCCCGAACATATCTCATCTGGCCGCTGACATAATTTAGCCTGGCATAGAATGCGGTTACGAACATAGCAGCGGTCGACGCCTGCATCAATAGTTTGTGGATGCGATGCGCAGCTTCAGCCGGGGAAACAGTGTCACTAGTTTCGCTTAAAAAGAGGGCTCGAACGACCGCCATATAGATCGCCGCTTGCACACTTTTCCCCGATACATCGGCCATAACAATGCCCACCTCATCCTGGCCTATTTTCATAACGTCGAAAAGATCCCCCCCAATTTCCCGAGCCGGGCGGGCAATCCCGGCAAATTCGAAGTTGGTCACATCGGGAAAGGACGTCGGTAAAATACTGTTATGAACTTCTGCCGCAATTTCAAGGTCTCGCTTTAATCGCTCTCGACGTAACAACTCAGCCTGAGCGGCGCGTAAATTGGCCAACGTCCTCGCGAGTTCATCATTCTTGAGCTGAAGTTCGCTAATTGTAATCTTGTCCGTATCTCGAACGCTGCGGGCGATACCTCGCATAATCGCCCGAGAAACTGCAGGATTTCGGGCCAAAATCTTGTCGAGCGTATCTTCGTGAATTTCGATTAAGCGACAATCCGAAATGGCAGTGACGTTGGCCGATCGAGGCGCGCGGTCTAAAACACCCAATTCACCGAAAAATTCGCCTTTGCTTTTCAAACCTAAGAGGTGGTGCTCCCCGTTTGACATTTTTTTTGTAAAGGCGACCTGGCCACTTTCGATGATGTAAAAGGTGTGCTCCAGTTCTCCTTCACGGCAGATGACGGCGCCTGCTTCAATTTCGCGCTCGACGACAACCTTTGATAACATGTTGTAGTCTTCTTCCGGAAGAATTCCAAGCGCTAACTCTAACGCTGTACGCATACCGCTCAACTTTCTCCACCACCCTTATCATTCGCTGGGTACAAGCTCCCGAGCCATGTTTTCTTCACGGACTGCTGCCAAACCCCGGTTGCGACACTCGACCAGAATGCTTTCAATGCGGTAAACCAGTTCCGCCGGAGAAACTGGTTTAATGAGATAATCGACAACCAGGGGGCCGCAGTCAAAGGCTTGTGACACTTCGCGGCGCATACCCTTGGCACTCAAAAATATAATGGGAATGGTAAAACCTTCTTGGGCGATGACTCGCGCAGCATCGTAGCCGGTGGCCATGGGCATTCGAATATCAAGAATAGCGACATCAATAGGTTCTTCACGAACAATTTGTACGGCCTGTGCCCCGTTGATTGCCTCATGTACTCTATGTTCATTCTTACGTAAGGCGTAGGCGAAAAGTTCGCGACAATCACGGTCATCTTCAGCATATAGAATATTTGCCATCAGTCTAAACACTCCTTCGGCCGTTTGTTAAATAGCCCAATCTGTGACGTAGCCGGAAAACCGATTAATATTGTACCCGGTTGGGAGACCTTGGGCAAAAGATTTGCTTCAGCCAGAGTATAACACGGTTTATTTTGCTAGACAATATCCACGTTGGCCCATGATCATTATGACAACACCGGGCAGCCATTAGTCTGGCCATATCCGGCTTCACACGATGCCCATTCTACTTCACAATTTTCCCGTTGTGTACTATAATCCGCATCGATTGAATTTGAAACCATAATGTGGATTACGATTTGCCGGATTGGGTCACTCACCTGGGGACAACTTACATCGCAACATATTCGGCCTTAAAACTATTCCCTAGGGTTTCGCCCTGGGTGGATGTAAGGCACCTGCTTCTAGGCGCACTGCTCCCGGATGCCACCCGGTTTACGATAATTCTGGTTGATGTCCTCGACTGGCCGGCTCTTGCGACCTTTACTTACTTCATTCCATTTCACAGCCTGCTAATAATGGGGCTATTGGCCGGAGCAATGGCGCTGCTGGTTGTGGCGGAGGGGGCTACCAGCCGGCGTGCCTTTGCCTTTATCATGGGCGGGGTGATCTTTCACCTTCTGTTGGACGATCTGGAAGGTTCGATAGGCTGTGGCAGCACCACCTTTTATCCTTATTATTTTGGCAAACCCTTTAACGCTTGGGACAGCGAGGGCAACGTAGCTCTGTTGCTGTTGGTTATCTCGGCGGTGGCACTGGGTGTTGCCTTAAGTCGGCAACGAAAGTGGCCGCGTCTCACCTTTCGCCTGAGCCGTTGGCGCTTGTTAGGAGCAATTATCTTGGTCTTTGCCGCCATCATTATTCCACTCCTTTTTCGACAGCAGATGATTGATCGCAACGCCTATTATCTGGATTTTGTAACCAATCCGGCGGCGTTTGAGGGGCGAGTTGTTGAATTATGCTTTAGTGAGGTTATCGCTACAGTCCCGCCTACAATTGAGGAATTCGATGTGCCCTTTGTGCTGCAAACCCCGGCTACGTTTACGCAAGGTGAGTGGCTTAGCGTGCGGGGCGTCTTCCAGAATGGTTCTATCCGGCCAGCGCTACTGGTACGACATCGTGCGTTTTCAGATGTTGGCTTATCGCTCGTGGCTGCTGTACTTTTTGCGTTTTTGATGTTCGATTGGAAAATATTTGATGTACAATAAGCTGTTGACTGATTTTAAATTGCCGAGAGGAGTTTTATGAAAACAGAACTGCAACAGAGGCGTGCTATGTTGATGGGTGCACTCATCGGTGCTGTACTGGGGGCAGGTACGGCCTACTTACTTGCCACAACCAAACCGCGCCCCGACGACGAGCAGATAAAGCCGTTAAAAGCGTCAGACCTATTGAGTCTTACGGCTGCGGCCAGTGTTATAATTCGCAAAGTGAACGATATCCGTCACAGATTATAAATAGTGAGAAATGAACAAAAGATGACAAGCCCGCAAAACAAAAACGAACAGCATACTAAACCTCACGTCAAAAAAGTGGTGTTAGCCTACTCCGGCGGCCTTGATACCAGCGTGATTGTCCCCTGGTTGAAAAACAATTATGGTTGCGAAGTTGTCTGTATGTGCGCCAACCTGGGCCAGGAGGAGGAACTGGACGGCTTGGAGGAGAAGGCCCTGGCCACCGGTGCCAGCAAGTTTTACGTCGAAGATCTTCGTGAGGAATTTATCAGCCAATTTATTCTGCCGACTATCCGGGCCGGGGCAGTTTATGAACGCAAATATCTATTGGGTACGAGCTTCGCTCGCCCCTTGATCGCGCGGCGCCAGGTTGAGATCGCCGAACTGGAGGGGGCTGACGCGGTGAGTCACGGCGCAACGGGCAAAGGAAACGACCAGGTCCGCTTTGAATTAACGTATCAGGCTCTCAACCCCAGGTTGAGGGTCATTGCGCCCTGGCGTGAGTGGGACATTCGCTCACGCGAGGACGCCTTGGATTATGCTGTCGAGTACAACGTTCCGGTAGCCGCCACCGAAAAGTCCATTTATAGCCGTGATCGCAATATCTGGCATCTTAGCCACGAGGGCGGCATCCTGGAGGATCCCTGGAATGAGCCGGAACGGGCAATGTACCAATTGACCGTCGACCCGCAAGATGCGCCCGATCAGCCGGAATACGTCGAAATTGATTTTCAGGAAGGCATTCCCAAAAAAATCAACGGTATCGCCAGAGGTCCGATCGGTCTATTAACCGAACTCAACGAGACGGGGGGGCGCCACGGCGTGGGCCGGGTTGACCTGGTGGAGAATCGACTGGTGGGAATGAAGAGTCACGGGGTTTACGAAACGCCGGGCGGCTCCATTTTGGTGGAAGCACACCAGGCCCTGGAGCAGTTGTGCCTGGATAAGCTTACGCTGCATTACAAAGAGCTTATCGCCCACAAATATGCCGAACTGGTGTACAATGGCCTGTGGTTTACGCCCCTGCGCGAGGCCTTGGATGCGTTTGTCGATGTTACCCAGCGGCACCTATCCGGCATCGTACGTCTCAAGCTGTACAAGGGCAATATCATTTTGGTCGGGCGCAAATCTCCTTACAGCCTTTACCGCGAGGATTATGCCACTTTTGGTGAAGAGGATGTGTACAATCAGCAGGATGCCGAGGGATTTATCAAGCTCTTTGGTTTACCGCAGAAAGTCCAGGCGATGCTGGACATCGAAGGAGTCAGACGCGGGCTTCACGAGGAGCCGGATTATAGCAAGTTCAAACGAGACTAAAGATGACTCAGCTGTGGGGCGGCCGTTTCAGGGGTGCCACTGATGCCCTGATGCGGCAATTCAATGATAGTATCTATTTTGACGTGCGGTTGTGGCAGGCCGATTTGGACGGTAGTATGGCCTATGCCCGTGCACTGGCTCGGGCCGGCATCATCACCAAGGAAGAAGCGGATATCCTCCAGGATGGCCTGGATGAAATTCGGGCTGAGTTTGCGCAAGATCGCTTCGAATTTCAGGCCGGTGACGAGGATATCCACACCGCTGTCGAGCGTCGCCTCGGTCAACTCATCGGCGAAGAGCCGGCCGGCCGGCTCCACACCGGTCGCTCTCGTAACGACCAGGTGGCCACGGATACCCGGTTATGGCTCAAAGATCGCATTGTCGAACTGCAAAAATATCTTGTTGAATTACAGCAGGCGATCATCGACCGGGCCGAAGCTCACTTCGACGTGATTATGCCGGGCTATACCCACTTGCAGCAGGCCCAGCCGGTTCGCTTTGCCCATTGGCTGCTGAGCTACGGCTGGATGTTTCAGCGGGACCGGGAGCGGCTGGCCGATCTTACCCGGCGCGTGGATGTGCTGCCATTAGGTAGCGGCGCGCTCTCCGGCAATCCGCTCGGCATCGACCGTGACTATCTGGCGGCTCAGCTGGGCTTTGCCGCTATCTCTGCCAACAGCATGGATGCCGTGGGCGACCGGGATTACCTTGTGGAATTCCTCAGTTGGGCTGCGCTGCTCCAGGTACATCTGAGCCGTCTGGCCGAAGATTTGATTATCTACAGCAGCCACGAGTTTGGTTTTGTAGAAATTGACGAGGCCTATGCCACCGGTTCATGCTTGATGCCTCAAAAGAAACACGCCGACTCGCTGGAACTAATCCGGGGCAAAACCGGACGGGTAATCGGTGCGCTGACCGGACTGCTGGCTACCCTCAAAGGCCAGCCGGCTACCTACAATAAAGATTTTCAAGAAGATAAAGAACCGCTCTTCGATACGGTCGATACCCTCAGCAAGACCCTGCCTATCGCCGCCGGGGTGATCAAAACCTTGAAAATTAACGAACCGGCCATGTACGAGGCTATGGACAGCTCTATGCTGGCCACCGAATTGGCTGATTATCTGGTTAATAAAGGCATGCCGTTTCGTCAGGCTCACCATCTGGTCGGCCAAATTGTGCAGCAGGCCATTGCTCTGGATCAGCCGCTTTACGCTTTTCCTTTGGCTGTCTATCAGCAGTTCAGCAAACTGTTCGACCGGGATGTCCACGAGTGGCTTACCTTTAAACGCGCCGCCGACCGCCGCGAAAGCCCCGGCGGGACTGGCAGTGCGGCGGTGCGGGCTCAGTTGGCGGCGCTGCGGGCTTTAGCAGAGGGGCCGTAGACGACTAAAATGAGGAGGTTAGGCCCGGCGTCGCCGTGGGCGGTGAGGCCGGCTCGGATGGCTGAAACGCCGCCGGCGTATCCGGCGGGCTTTGAGGCGGGATATCCAGCGGAGTCGTATAGGCATTCGTCGAAAAATTCTCCGGTGCAGCGGTCGCAGGCAGGGGCAGCGGAGTCGGTGTGGTGACTGCGCCGGGGTCCGCGGACGTGGTGGTCGGTATCACCCTCGGTTCGGGCGAATCAACCCTGACCGGCCCGATCAGGATGGTCGTCCGGGTTTGAGTCAATGTTGGTGTCGCACTGGACGGGGGCGTTGTGACCGGCGTTCGAACAACGATAGTCTCCGGCGGATTATCGACCAATACTCGCACGCGTGAATCTTGATAGCCGCCGGTTTGGTCAAAGACAACCAAACGCAGGGTGTAGGGGCCATTTTCGAGCTGCGTCGTATCGAAAAAGCCCAACACATCGTGGTCAGCTAACTGCCGGATCGGTTCCTGAATAAGGCTGAACTCCGTCGGGTTCGTGCCCATACCCAACTCAAGCTGATAGAAGGCAAGATCCTCGGCAACGGCCGAGCCTTCAATGGTGATCGTGCCGCGCACTCTGATCCCATCGACAGGCTTGGTTAGACCGGCAACAATATCATAAGACGGGCAGTATTGAACCGGGGGTTGGGCAATACGATGGCGCAGCGCCCACTCCCTCCCTTCCGGTGGATAAACCCGAAAATATTGCTTAATCACGTTGGCCCGGCAATAATTGCTGGCCAACAAACTGGTGTTGGCATCAATTTCTACTAATTGGTGCAGGTCATATTCGGGGCCTAGCGGCGGCTGCTCTCGGAAGAAGATTTCGGTGCGCCGTCTGGGGCAAACATCGCTGGGAATCGTGCCGGAGTCGGCACAGATTTCCATGTCGATCACGGTTGGTGGCCGGACAAACTCACGGATTGGAAGATCTTGGTGGGCTCGCTCCATAAAATTGTGCCATATGGGGGCCGCCCCGGTGGCGCCGCCCACGTTTTGCATCGGGGTATTATCGGCGTTACCGACCCAGACTGCGACGACTATATCAGGCGTGTAGCCGATTGTCCAGTTGTCGCGAAAATCGTTGGTGGTGCCGGTTTTGGCAGCCGCAGGTCGCGAAAGGTGAAGCGGGCTGTGCAGGCCAAAGCCGGGCCGGCGCGCTTCGTTATCGGCCAGAATGTGGGTAATCAGATAGGCGTGCTCTTCACGTAAAGCACGGTGCGGTTGGGATGGCAGCGGTTCGATGGCCATGCCAAAGTTGTCCGTGATATTCTGAATGGTGGTTGGTTTTACCAGGAGGCCTCGATTGGCCAATGCCTGGTAAGCGCCGGCCATTTCCAGCAGGGACACTTCGCCGCTGCCTAAAGTCAGCGATAGCCCGTAATCATCGCCGGTTAGGGTCGTGAGGCCTAAGCGTACGGCCATATCTTTGAGAGCCTCCACGCCTACCTGTTCGAGTGCTTTGACTGCGGGAACGTTGTAAGAATTGGCCAGAGCCGAGCGCACCGTGACCAGCCCATGATAGCGGTGGTCAACGTTCGTGGGCCGGTAGACGTCGCCGGTAGCATCGGGATAAGCAGTTGGCGCATCCATAATCAGAGCGCTGGGTGTCCAATCAAGCGACTCAAATGCGGCCAAGTAGGTGAGCGGCTTCATTACCGAGCCTGGTTGGCGTAGGCTGGTGACCATATTAACTTGCCCGTCAATGGCCTTATTCTGAAAGTCTTTACTGCCAACCAGGGCCAAAATGTGACCGGTAATCACGTCAATGGCCACGAGAGCCCCATTACTGACCTCGCGCCCGGCCAGCGCCTCGACCTGAGTACGGACTTCTTCTTCGGCCGCGGATTGCAGGTTCGGATCAAGGGTTGTGTGGACGCGTAACCCCACGTGGTAAATGTAGTCGGCAGGGATAATCTGCTCCAATTCCTGCCGTACCAACGAAACGAAATGGGGCGCTTTCAGCGAAAAGTTTGGGTCGCGATAATGCAGCTCGGCCTGACCTGCGGCTTTGGCTTCAGCCGCCGTAATGTACCCGGCCTTGGCCATTAAACCGAGGACGGCTCTCTGCCGTGCCTTGGCCCCGGCCGGGTTAAGGTACGGATCGTGTAGGGCTGGTGATTGAGGTAACCCCGCCAGCACTGCAGCTTCGGGCACGGTCAATTCGCGAGCCGTTTTTCCAAAATAGGTTTGCGCTGCCGCTTCAACGCCGTAGGCCAAATTTCCGTAATAAATTTGGTTAAAATAAATTTCTAGAATTTGGTTCTTGGTATAGCGCCGGTTAATCTCAACAGCCAGCACAGCCTCTCTTAACTTGCGTGAGAAGCTCTTTTCGGCTCGTTCTTGGGGAGGTAAAAAGACATTGCGGGCGAGTTGTTGGGTAATCGTACTGCCTCCGGACACAATTCGCTGCTCGCTAAGGTTGTCATACAGGGCACGGATGATTGCAATTGGGTCTACGCCGATGTTAACGTAGAAAAAGCGATCTTCGGTGGCCAACGTTGCCCAGATTACATTTCGCGAAATTTGGTTGAGCCGGACATCCGTGCGCCGGCCGCCGGACGGGTCGATAATTTCCCACAGCAAATTACCGTCGCGATCTAAAATTTGGGTTGTGGCAAATTGGTGCGAACGCAACCGCAACTCGTCAGCCGGTGGCAACTGCGAGGCAATCCAGGCATAGGTAATGACCCCGCTCACTATGAGCAAGCCGATTATGCAACCCGCCAGCAGCAGCCACGAAGCCCACATTCGCATTTGTCTATTGAATTGACTCATAAAGTCAGGCGGAACAACCTGCTGCCACAGGATGAAGCTTCGCATCTTTCGCAAAATCGGTTGCTGCGATCGCGATACCCGCGCCGGCACAGCAGATTTTGATGACCGTATTGGCCTGAGATTTATTGTATCGGATTTTGGAGTCGTGGGTACATTAGGTGACAGATCGGGCCCAGGGTGGGGCCGGATTTGCTCTTCGGGTTCTTTTGAACCTGACCCGGCTGACGGCGCCGAGTCCTCACGCCTCAACTTGGCGTCGTTGCGGGCCTGAATGCGTCGGATGCGGCGAATGAGCGCTGAGGTATGGTACGCCTCACGTTGGCGATTGCCAATCTTATCGAAGTCGGCAGAATTGTACGGATCGTTAGATTTTTTTTCGCCTAAAGGGGTTTTGGCAACCCAGGCATGCTGTCGCTGCTTTGCCCCGCTGCGATTAAGGTTCCTTCCCGGAAGGTTAGGCATGTGAGTCCTTATTCTACTCCCAATTCCCGCAACTGTGTTTCCGCTTCTTTGCGCCAGAAATCGTTGTCGATTTCGGTCACCTTTTCAAAATCGGCGATGGCCCGGCTAGAGTCTCCTGTTTTTCGATATGCCAGCCCGCGGGCATAGTAGGCGCCGGCATCGCTGGCGTCAATACGAATGGCCTCGTTGAAATCGGCGATGGCCTGCTCGTACGCTTGCAGGTCGGCGTAAGCATTGCCGCGATTGTAGTAAGGCCAGCTAAGCGGCTCGTGCTTCAGCCCAATAGCCTGGGTGTAATCGGCAATCGCCCGCTCATACTCCCCTATTCTCCGGTAAGCCAATCCGCGGCTGTTGTAAAGCCAACTCAGCGGTTCGTGATTTAATCGGATTGCCTCGCTGTAATCGGCAATCGCCCGATCGTTGTCGCCGGAATAGAAATAAGCATTACCACGATTATAAAAGGATGGACTGCGCGGCTCATAATTGAGTTCAATCGATTTACTGAAGTCTTCGATGGCCTTAGTGTATTCCCGCTGGATGTAGTAGACATAGCCACGGTTGTAATAGACCTCGCCGAGCGGTTCGTAATTTAACTCGATCGCCTTGCTGAAATCGGCAATGGTTTGTTCGTGGTCACGTTTGCCAAATGAAGACTGGGCGCGTTCAAAATAAGCAGCGGCATCGGCCAGCGGTGCTTCTGCCGTGGGACCGGGGGTATCGGCCGGCGAAACCAGAGTCGCCGTGGCGCTTGGTTCCGGTTCAGCCGTAGGAGCAATCACGCGTAGGGCAATTGAGCGCTGAAAGATTTGGTCGCCATGTTTGACGACCAGGTGGACATCATACGTGCCCGGCGTGTTAGGGGCCTGATAGCTAACACAACAGGTGCCCTGACCCTGAGTAATCAGGCCGCCGGTCGTGCTCCATTGATATTCAAGGGGGATTTCAGCGCCGAGCAGCTTGACGACGCCGACCCCAACCTCAGCGGTGTCCCCGACAAGCAGTTCGGAATGGCTGGCGTACAGGTCACTTACTTCGGTATTGACCAGCATCCCGGTCGGTGTCGGGGGCAGCAAAGAGGAAACAGTATTACACTGGATCAGTGCTAATCCCAGCACAACGGGGATGAGCCAGATTCGATTTTTCTTAGAACTTTGCTGTGCTAACATAGAACTTTAGGCCAATGCATTTGAGGTTATTATAACACAACTTTACAGAATTCTTGGCCGTTAATTTGTCTGCCTAAATCCAGGCTAAATTGCTAGGCCATTTACGTTTCAAGGTCTACGATTTACTCTGTCAGATTAATTCAATCTGATAATCGACCAGGTCGCAATCGAGCCGCCTTTGCTCAATCCAGCGCACGACTCGCGTCAGCAGGCGATGCGCTTGATTCCGGTCACTCGAAACGACTACGGCGGCAATAGTGCCGCTGTGCCACGAATCGTGCCGGCCTATTTCAGCCACAGAAATATTGAACTCGTTGCGCAGCCGGGCGACGACGCTTTTGATTACCCGTCGCTTGTCTTTCAGCGAAGCTGCGGGAATATCTAATTCAAGAGTACATACTCCAATGACCATAATTAGTTAATGTCAATTTGATTGCTTAATTTTCTTTTTAAACGCGCCGGTTCCAAACATTATTGTCATACTGTTCGGTACGAAACTTTTCTGCCAGGGCTTGTTCGTACAGTGTTAACGGCATCTCCTGCAAAGTGAGGTTCAATTCTTCGGCAAAGCCTGCGGCTAACATGGGAATAACCTCGTCAAAATGCACAACTTGGCCAAGTACTTTTTCTAAGGTTGTGGCTCGCTCCGGCAAAAGCGCAGCCTGCTGAGTACGCTCTTCCTCCGAAAATTTTAAGACGGTCAAAATCCGGTTCAGGTCCCCGAACAAAGGAAGTGAACCGTGCTGCAATACGACTCTTCTACGCCGTAGTTGGGCACTCCCAATAAGCTTTTTCCCCTGCCAGGTAATTTCGTAGCGAGATGGCGTGTCAAAACAAACGGGGCCAGCCGCACCAGCTCGCATTTTGGCAGAAGTCTCTTCTTTTGTAGCTGGTCTAGCCCTAACGCCCAGCTTTTTTAAACCTCTTAAAAGCCCAAAACTGAGTGCACGATACGAGGCAACAATACCGCCTTGAATGCGTTGGTCATCCTGAGGAATAATCAAGCTATAAGTCGCCTCGTCGGTGTGCAGAATCGCTTTACCCCCTGTGGGACGCCGGGTCCAAGTATAACCCAGCCGCCGGCAGGCAGCCTCATCAATCTCGTCCCAATGTTGGTTATACCCCAGACTCAAACAGGCCGGTTCCCATTGGAAAAAGCGCAGAGTTGGCATGCTGGTATGCCCGTCGGCCAAAGCGTGGAGAATAGCTTCATCTATAGCCATATTCGTTGCCCCGTCACGTGGCGAGGTAACCAGTAAGCGCCAGATAGCACGAGGGTAGGTGCTCGTAGGTTGGGTCGTGGACACTGCAAGATTGTTGTTTTCCATAGGGGGCGGCCAACATTAAGCGGTGCGGTCATATGAATGTGACAGAGTCAAGCTCATATTATGTATTGTAACATAGGTGGGAGTAAATCCAAAGTCGCCAGGTTCGTCGTTATCTTGATCTCAAATTTCGGATCACGTTTGCCGTTTTTGCGGCCGTGGGTTACTATAGACGTCTGTCTCAATGATTGAACCTACTAGGCGACAAGCTGGAGGAAGAACAACGATGTCACAAAAACTCGCCCTGATCGGCTTTGGTACGGTTGGCCAGGGGTTGGCTGAAATTTTACAGGCGAAAGGGGACTTGTTACGGCGAAATCTCGATTTCGAGGCAAAAATCGTTGCCGTTTGTACCTTGCGGCACGGTTCTCTTTATCATCCCGCAGGCCTGGATTTGGCCCAGTTACTCGATGCCATCACGAACAAGCACAGCCTGGATGCCTATCCGGACTCGGCGGGTCTTGAACGAGGCTGGGATAGCCTAAGAACCATCCGCGGAAGTAATGCCGATACGATCTTGGAAATGAGTTACACTAATATTGAAACCGGCCAGCCCGCAATTGACTACTGCCGGGCTGCTTTTGAAATGGGCAAAAACGTTGTTATGACCAATAAAGGCCCTGTGGCCCTGGCCTACGCTGAGTTGGCGGCCCTGGCCAAAGAGAAAGGCGTTCGCTGGGCGTTCGAGGGCACGGTAATGAGCGGCACACCGGCTCTGCGGCTAGCCGCCGTCACCTTGACGGGCAACGAGATTCGCGAAGTGCGAGGAATCTTCAACGGGACGACCAACTACATTTTGACCAAAATGGAAGAGGGACAAAGTTATGAGGCCGCGCTGAAGAGGGCTCAGGAACTGGGCTACGCCGAGGCCGATCCCACGGCCGATGTGGAAGGCTATGATGCTTTGGGTAAGGTTGTCATTTTAGCTAACGTGCTGATGGAGGTACCACTTTCGAAAAACGACGTGAGCTGCCGGGGGATCAGCCATCTGACGCTGGCAGATATTGAGCGAGCCAAATCCGAAGGGAAACGGTGGAAGCTGATCGGACGGGTCAAAAAAGATGGAGGTCAGGTTCAGGCCGGCGTTGCGCCTGAA
>JBFGLD010000054.1:0-12403 GCA_041576335.1 Anaerolineae bacterium
AGGCGCTGCCCCGCTTTGGTGAATTCTGTTACGTAAATATGATCGCTAATCGAGGAAAAGACGTGCTGGAGACGTTCGTCGGTTTGCTTGTGCTCGAGCATCTCCCGTTCTAGAGCCTGATTTGTATTAGCCAGCTGTTGTTGAAGTGGGTTGATCTTGACCCAATTGAGCTCGCGTTCAATGAGACCGGCCAGGTCTTTTAAGGCCTCCAAACCCTTATTATCCAGTTGGCGCGGCCGGTCATCTAAGATAGACAGGGCCCCAATCCCGCTGGCCTCCGACGCAGTCAAGGGATGTCCGGCATAGAATCGAACATTAGGATTTTTTGTTACCAAAGGGTGATTGGCAAAACGATTATCAGTTACGGCATCTGACACCACCAGCGCTTGTTGGTCACAAACCGTATAGGCACAAAACGATTGAATTCGAGGGATCTCGCTGACAGTTAAGCCCTGACAAGATTTAAACCAGACTCGATTTGAGTCGACAAGACTCATTAAAACAATGGGTACATCGAAAATCTGTTTCGCCAGCCTGGTAATTCGATCAAAGCGTTCCTCGGCGGGTGTGTCGAGAATTTTGAGCGAGTGCAGGGCTGCTAATCGTTGAGTTTCGTTTGGGGGGGCAGGTACTGGTTTCATATCGTCTCACTCCACCATACTTGGGCTGGTTCCGGTAACAAGAAGCAAGTGTCGTTGGCGTATTGGCCGCTGTCGTCTGCAAGGGATCACCCATTGGGGCTAGGTAGCAAGCCGAGTGGGAGGATCGCAGCTCCGTCATACTTCTAAGCTGATGATCAGGTTGTAGAGGCGCTCAAAGCCAACCGGCTTGAGCACAACCTGGTCGGCAGCGTGCCTCACCGACTGGGCCTTAAAAAGGTCGGCCGTGACAACGACGACTCGGATGTCCATCAAATGTTTATCATTGCGGATGAGGTAAAGAATATCTTCTCCCGATATATAGGGTAAATGAATATCAAGTACTATGAGCTTGGGGTGTACTGTCTGTAACCGTTCTAAGGCTGTTCTGCCATCCTGAATGATCTCAGTTTCAAAATTTGCCAT
This sequence comes from Anaerolineae bacterium, assembly GCA_041576335.1. Taxonomy (GTDB): domain Bacteria; phylum Chloroflexota; class Anaerolineae; order 4572-78; family J111; genus JANQQF01. Next base: position 1,065 of record JBFGLD010000054.1, read on the forward strand.
CTCTAACGCTTTATTGAAGATAGTTGCCAGTTTTAGGTCGTCTTCAATGATGAAGGCTGTAGCGTGTTTTTCCACCGAATTCTGTGTCATTTATGTATCCTCTAAGCGCTCCAAGGGCAGGCTGGCGGTGATAGTGCTTCCCCGGCCTGGCCCACTTATTGGGGGTGATCGGACCGCCCGTCACGACGGTAAGTGGGATGACACCGGCCTGTGTTACAATGTGTCTGTATTATTGTAGTCGGCTAAGATTACAATCCACATTAAAAACCCTTAACTCATCGCTCGCAAGCAGCTGCGAATCGTAGCCATTTAGTCGCTTTTCACTTTAGCCCTCAGCCGTCCGCAATTTCTTGGCTAAATCGCGCAACTGCCGAAAGCCAACAGGCTTGACCAGGACTATATCGGCTTCACGCTCAAGGGTTTCAGCTTTTATGGGATCGGCAGTGGCCAAGATGACCTTGATCTCGCGCAGCCGTTCGTTGGCCCGAATGTGATGTAAAATCTCCTTACCTGAAACGTGAGGCAGGTGAAGGTCTAAAAGTACCACCGCGGGGAGCGTCGTCTCAAGCCGCTCTAAAGCAGATCGACCGTCTGAGATAATTTCGATATCGTATTCGGCATCTTCAAATGCTGCCATGAAAACCTCGGCAACAGCCTCATTGTCTTCGACAATAAAGACCAACGGATTCTTATCCGACGGCGAGGTTGTCATATTATTGTCTCCTGTATTCGTTTTAGGGGTAGAAGAACGGTGAAGGTGCTGCCTAGGTCACCGTTACGCTCTACGGTAATTTGACCATTCATAAGTTCGGTTAGTTGCTTTACAATAGACAGCCCCAAGCCCGAACCACCGTATTTGCGCGTTAAGGAGCCATCAACTTGTCGAAATGGCTCAAAAATGAAAGACTTGGCCTCTTCGGGGACACCAAGACCCGTATCATATACTTGGATAGCCCAGTGATTAGGGTCGGGCCGATAGAGAGAGACCGTGATCTGGCCGGCTTGTGTGAACTTGATTGCGTTGCTAACCAGGTTGATTACAATTTGCTGCAATCGAGCGATATCACCAGAAATCTTAGGCGGCAGATCAGGGGAGATATCGGTGGTCAGAGTCAACCCCTTGGCCTGAGCCAACACTTTCATTTGAGATTGGATCGGCTTGATAATATCTGTAGGAGAAAAGATGCTAAGTTTTAGACTTAGCTGGCCACCGTCGAGCTGAGCCTGATCCAGCAGTTGGTTGACCAGTCGGGTTAAACTGCCGGTGCTTTCGAGAATCTCTGCCGTTGCGGCCCGCTGCTGAGCGGATAGCGCCCCATACACCCCGGCCTCTAACATTTCGGTGTAGCCTAAGATAGCGCCGAGAGGGGTACGCAGTTCGTGGCTTACTCTGGCGAGCAATTGACTTTTCAGGCGACTTCCTTCAAGTGCTTGGTCGCGGGCCAGGGCCAGTTCCACCTCGACCTGCTTACGTTTGGTAACATCCCGGAGAACAACCAGACGGCCGGTATTTGTTCGACCCGTTAGCGGCGAAAGGCGCAAATCAAAATAGCGCCGAGTCTGGGCTATATCCAGGGCAACTTCTGCCCGGGTCTCTGCTGTTTGCCGGCACTGTTCAACCAAATCCGGCCATTTGGCGAAAATATCGTCTAAGTTCTGGCCGATGACCTCTGAAGCTCGACGGTTGATTATCCTTCGCACTGCCGGGTTGAGGTCTACGATCCGGTTTTGAGCGTCGAGGACAATGACGATATCACTCATCATTTCTACAACGGCCCGGCGTGCTACGGGCGTAATATCTAACAAGCGATAGCGATAAAATCCCCAGCCCATAGCCAGCCCGGATATAGTAAAAGCAAAGGGGGTCAAATCCAGATTGGGTACGGGTCCCAGGCCGAGAAGATATATCCCATTACCTACCCAGGGTGCCACGGCTCCGATCAGGAGCATACTCATTTGCTGGCGGTACAAATGGGCCGAGCGGATCAGCATTCTAACCAGGATAATGGTGCCGACCAGTAGCAGCACGTAGGAAAAAGCAAAATGGACATAGAACCAGGGGCCGTAATTTACACCGAGGGCCAGGAACGGACCCGTGTCATCGAGCCTGATTTGGCTCCAGATGAGACCGTTTGTTTCGGTGGTTAAGACAAGCAGCACCGTTATGAGCGGTATCGCTGCTAATAAGACCAATTTGCGACGCGTCAACCACTCGCTTTGATTAGCGAAGTGTAGAGCAAACGTAAACCACACGACCGGCAGAGTGGCAATGCCCAAGTATTGAAACTTGCCCCAAAAAACTTTAGTAGCCAGATCTCCGCCGGCTAATTCCAGGGCGTAGCCGAATGACCACACGGCCACGACAACCATTAAAAGGGCAAACGTTTTTGCCCCGGTGGTACCACGATGCCAGGCGGCAAGCGCCAGCATGCCTCCAACAATAGCGGTGATGAACAGAGGAACGATATAAGGTGTATATTGCCAGTGCATGCGTTGTGATACGCCTAAATACCTTCAAAAAACTCTATTTGGACGGCAATTTCATAAGGCCCAAAAATCCAAACGGAATTTGAAATAACGATGAAATCTGCGCTGTTTGAGAAATCCGTAGCAACGCGTGTTTCTATTTTAGACGAATTTAGGGGCGATGTCTAGGGGAAAAAGCAGTACTTTTCGTTAAGGTAACGTAATTAGCCAAATATTTTGATCGAGGCTGTTGACAAACACAACATTCCGTCCGTCGGGCGAAATGTCCCAGTCGCCGTTGGAAATAGAAAATGATAGGGTGGTTGGATCGGTGAGAGGCTGCACCTGCCCGGTGGCCACATCGACGCTCCACAGCTGCATACTGTCTTCGGGAGAATTCCGAAACGGGATATACAATAAAGTATGGTCGTCTCGCCAGCGGTAGATACCGAAGCCGGGTACATCCAATTTGCGCCGGGTTGCGTCGCCGGCATTGATGATCCACAGGCCGTTATCGGCCTGATCGTCGGAAAATGATAAGAAATAAGCAATCCAACTGCCCCCGCCTGAAATATCTCCTCCTCTTAGACGCTTGTGGCTATATAAGTTAGTACGGCTACCAGTTTCCACATTGTAGCGGATAAGGGTACGCTCTTCCTGGCCAGGAACGTCACGGCCCAGAAGGAGCACGTCTTGGCCGTTGGGGAACCACCCGGCGAAGCCGCCCCCAAACAAGGTTAGCAAGCGCCGTGGATTACTGCCTCTTAATTCCGCCAGCCAAATATCGTTCTGGCGCTGGTCATACGGACCTTCCCGATCACTGGCCACCCATAAGACTTGGGTCGCATCAGGTGAGAATTGAGGCCAGTTGCCGTTCGTGTCCATTGTCCAGCTGGTACCGTCCGCTTCATTGGTAAAACGAAGCAGATTCCCGGCGACCGTGGCGACGATAGTGCGGTCCGGGCTGCGAAAGCCGATGGCATTGTTCACCAGAGTTGGGGCGGCCGGCCGATTGACGATGTCTACGCCGTAGATGCCAACCACCGAGTCGACCGTGGGTTTGTCGATAAACAATACCTGGTGACTATCAGGCGAAAAGAAGGGTTGGGTACAGCAGCCGCCCTCAGTAAGTTGGCGCATGGCCGGCAATGGTACCGCTGTGGGGCGCGACGTCGTTGCCGTAGGGAACGGTGTTGCCGTGGAGTTTACGATGGCGGTGGGGCTAGAGGCGGGGGCCAGAGTCGGGCTCGCCGAGATCGCTATGTTGGTTGGCAGCGGCTGCAGGTTAATATCGGCAGGCGTAATCTCAACCGTGGCAGCAGGACTAGTTGATTCGGATGACGAGGCCACGGAGGAAGCGCTGCAGGCGGCCAGCAGCTGCCCAATAAATGCCAAAAGGATAATACGATGACAGGGACGTACCATCATTAGCGATGCCCCACATCGGGAGGCCAGGATTGGCCATAATCATTCAGCATAGGCCCACCGAAGATGATGTTTGGTTGGTCTTTCAAGATCTGCCAACGGCGAGGATTGGTTAGGTCGCGCGAAAAGCCGCGGTTAAAGCTGCCAATGAGAGCTAAACTGTCCCAATCAGCTTCGATCAGCAGAGCCGGATTAAAAGCCTTGTTGTGAAAATTATTGCGGATTTCCAAATGAAGATGGGGTGCGGAGCGACACGTACCAAAGGAGTCGCCGGTGAGGGCGACCACCTCTCCCTGTTTTACCGGTTGACCTGGCGATAGGCCCGATTTTTCTAGGAGGTGACCGTAAAACGAGCTGTAGCCATTGGGGTGGTCGATGGTTAGATTGTGTGGCCAGGAGCCATGCGAACTGTCTACCTCGCTGACAATACCGTCGCCGATAGAAACCACCATAGTGCCACAAGGCGCGCTAAAGTCCATCCCAAAATGGATGCCTTGCCCAGCCTGGTAGAAAATGTTGCGCTGGATATAAGCGCCAACCGTATTGCCATACGCTTGCCCCAGCAGCCAGGTTTCCGGACCGGGCGGCTCGGCAAAGGGCAACCTAAACGGCGGTGACTTGGGCATCTCGTCGGGAGGTTCTACTGCCGGGATGCCGGCGTGGTTCAAGACTGTCTCGTCAACTTGCGCACTCAGGTAAGGCGCGGTCAGGAGCAGCAGGGTCAGGATGCCGGCAGAAACGAGGAGTCTTATCAATAGTGAGTATCTTTTTCGGATCATAGCGATTAATGAACACAATAGACGAGAAATTCGTTGCCGGGTGCAGGCCGAGGTGACCGTTACTAAAGTGACCGTCACTTTAAGTCCAATTTATCCGGCATCAGGCTGCATCTAAACTTATTGCTCCCTTTCTTTGATCTGTCGTACAATATCCTGCAGGGCTTCAAATGGTTGGGCCCCCGAAACCAGGTATTTGCTGTCGATAATCGTTGCCGGCACACCGTTCAGGCCATAGGCTCGGGCCTGCTCAATATCGGCATCGACTGGGTCGGCATACGTCTTATTTTCGATGGCTGCTATCAAGCTAACCCGATCGAGGCCTACTTCTTCCGCTACGTCGCCCAAAATCTTCAAATCGCCAAAGTCACGGTCCTCGACAAAATGCGCTTGAAACATCGCCTCGTGGTAAGCCGGGCCTAAACCCTTTTCCTCGGCAAATTTGGCCCCTTCCAGAGCCCGGCGAGACTTGACCCCCCAGCGGTGATATTCCATGTCTACCCTAAAATTCTCTTTGGCCATTTGTTGGGTGCGAGGCCAGGCTGCAGCGATCCGCTCTTTGTAGGTGCGCTCATGCTCAGGTGGCAGCGGAGGCGCGTTTTCAGGGCGCAATTCGAAGCTTTTCCAGATTATCTCGATATTTTCTACTTCACCAAGTCGGTCTAAACTAGACTTCATCATGTAACACCACGGTCAGACAAAGTCGCTCCATACCTCAAATCTAATTGTCATCGTTACGGCCTTTCACAAAAGTCACAAATCAAGTTTGGATTTTAATCGGTTCTGCTAGATGAGGCAAAACCGGGCTGGGAATTACCCCGAAGGATTTTCCGCACGTTTTTAATCGATTTTGGCAAGCCGACCAATCCCGTTCTCAAGAGCAGGGCGGTTCCGGGTTGGGATTGGCCGTTAGCCAAAAAATAATTCAGCCTCAAGGGGTCGACATCGGCGCGGAGAGCGAACCTGGTCACGGCAGCTGTTTTTGGTTAAGCCTGCCAGCTGCCAAAAAGGCACACTTCTCACAATAAGCTGTCCACGGGCGTGATACATTCCGGCGAATCGTTGCGCGGATTATTCACTGTAGTTGACACTCGATGGGCCATCATCTGTGCAGCAGGAAAAGGCTTCAGGAGAGCGTCGAGCTCTTCCGGCCTCTGTTCCGCCGGGTCGAGCCATGGCCCGTAAGACTCCGGCGGTAAAATGACCGGCATACGGTTGTGAATTTCGGCAACGAGTTCGTTCGGCGAGGTGGTGATGATGGTACACGACAAAATGTCAGAACCATCTGGCCCCTGCCACAGCTCCCAAAGGCCGGCAAAGGCGAACAGTTCATCATTATGCAGCTTAATGTACATCGGTATTTTTGTTTTGCCAACCGGGCTGCGCCGCCATTCGTAAAATCCGTCCGCCGGGATCAAACAGCGCCGGCGCTTGTAAGCCGTTTTGAATGAGGGTTTTTCGGCAAGCGTTTCGGCTCTGGCGTTGATCATTCTGTTCCCAATTTTCGGATCCTTGGCCCACGACGGAATGAGCCCCCACCGGAAAAACTCAAGCCGCTGTGGATTGTTGTTTGCAACTACAGCGATCGGCTGCGAGGGGGCAATATTGTAACGCGGCGGAATCTCGCTTGGCACCTCAATGCCGTTAAAAGCTTCTGACACTTTTTTTGGATCGGTTGTTAAAGTAAATCGTCCACACATGCTTTAATCCTCACTTATACTCACGTTTTAGTTTTACAGCTCAGCTGCAGTCACGGCTTGTGCGTCAAGGTGTATTGTGTATCATGGTGATAGAGTTCATTAGCAGCAGCACGGTTCCAGATCGGCGCGTGAGGGCGTTTTTACGCCCACGGCGTTCCGGAACTTACCGAGTATACCACAAAAATAGGGTTTTCAATATGGCAGACGTTGTGGCTAAATTGGTCGTGTGTGGTGGTTTGTCGGACAGGCTTGGACAGGAGATTTTGCTCACCCAAGATGTGACGACACTAGGCCGCGCGCCCGGCTGCCAGATTATAATTGATAATAACTTTGCCAGTCGCCGGCACGCTCAAATTGTGCGGCGCAAGCTAGGCTACTGGCTGCGAGATTTGGGCAGCAAAAACGGGACACTGCTGGACGACCGGCCGCTTTTGGGTGAAACACCACTCGGAGATGGCATGGAAATTTGCATCGGCGAGGCCAGGTTCCGTTTCCTTGCTCCGGGTGCAACCCCGGCGCATTCCGGTACGGCTGCCCTACCGCCGGTGCTGCGGGTTGACCCTGGCGCCCGAGAGGTATGGATTCGCGAAGAGAAACTGACTCCGCCACTTTCTCTTAAGCAGTTTGATTTATTGGTTTGCCTTTACCTACGTGCCGGTGAGGCCGTCAGCAAAGATGAGATCGCGACCGCAGTCTGGTCAGAAGCAGAAACCGGCGTCTTTGATTATCAAGTCGATAAAATGGTTAGCCGACTCCGTGAGCGTATCGGCAAGGAGTGGATCGAAACCGTTTGGGGGTATGGTTACCGGTTTAGGGCGGCTTAACTAACCCCACCCAAATGTTCCCGGATCCGGCAAATAACAATTCTGGGCGAAGAGATCGCGAGACCGGGTGGGCTAACGCCCGGTCTTTTTTTTGCTATTGTCTTTGCTCTCTTCCCCTTTAGTCTGCTCGATTAAATGTTGGATTCCCATTAAAATATTTCCGGCCCCGAGATTGCGCAGCCATTCTCGCTCTTCTGAATGTTCGCGAACTTCCCCAGCCATCTTTTTCGCCAACATGACCTCCTATATGTAGTGCTCATAGACCTAAATAGCCCTATATGTTGTATTGTTACCTAGTTTATCATGCTTTTATTGGTTTGACAAGTGGCATTACATTATTGGATCTACCCTAAGTTTAGGGCGAAATAGGTGACAGTCACCTAGTATGTAGGACAGGACCTGGATTTGCAGGACTGTTGCAGAGTCACTTGACAAATTAATCTTTTCTTGCTCAAAGGCGGTCTGCACTTCCTGCGGTCGCGGGGAGGCTGCGCACTGACCGCCGCTTCCGGCAATTCAGCCCAAGTCGAGGGTCAGAGTCCGAAGGCCCCTCCCCTGTGGGCAGACCCGCTCCGAGCGTCGCGGAAGGACTTTGCAATAGCCCTGCCTGGATTTGAAAAATCTTGACATTATCGGTGAATAGGAGTATAATCAGTACTAGGTTAATGTTAAGTTGTTAGTAGCCAACAGGAGGTTTCTATCGAAGCGTTAGATTGGGAAAGAAGCCGGTTAACTGGGAACTTTACATTAGCAAGGGCCGCAAAAAAGATTTAGGCACGGCCAACAATCAACTGGTGTGAACAGTTCCATTAGTTTCTGGTTAACCAGTTCAAAATGGATGGTTGTATAAAAATCAGCATTTACAGGTTTTTAACTTAATAGATTTGATTGAGTAGAATAGCCCGGTATATAGCCGGGCTATTTTTATTGGCGCACGCTAAAATCAGAGTAGCGAGTGGTGGGCTCATCGTAGCGGAAAAGGATACTTCTGATTTGGCTGCCGTGAGGCTCTTCCTGACACCAAGCTAACATCCGTTCAACCTCAACTTGTCCGCCTTGAGCCTCGATTTCGATTCGTCCATCTGATAAGCTTCGCACAAATCCGACCAAACCAAGCTTGTTCGCATGCTTTTGGGCGTTATACCGAAAGTTCCGCCCCTGCAGCCGGCCTTCAATCAAAATACGCACGCGCATTCGCTTCATTCTTAAGACCTTTCCTTGCTTAACTAAAATAATATTGCCAAATCTCATTACCCCAAATGAGCATAATCCAGCCGGTAACCGTTAGAAAAGGCCCGTAAGGTACAAAGCTGTTGAGATTTACCCGCCGCGTAATTAGCAACAGGACAACCACAAATCCCCCCAGAAAAACCCCAAACACAAGACCAAGGACGATATGGGGAAACCCGAGAATTAGACCCAAAAACGTAGAAAGGGTGACGTCTCCTTCACCTAACCCGCCTCGAGAAACGAGCGCAGCAAGATACATCAGGATAAAGGCAAACCCTCCGCCTACCAGAGCGGCGGGCCAATAAAGCCCCGGCGTAACAAATGCCGCAATCAGGGCGAGCAAGATCGAGGGCAGAATGACCACGTTAAATATAAGACGATGCTCCAAATCGGTAACCGTAATGAGCATAAGGATCGTGGTATAGATTGAGACGATGATTAAGTGGAGCGAGACTCCATACTGCCAGAGCAGAAAAACAAAAAAGATAGGCACAATTAGCTCGATGGTGATACAGCGCAGCAGCGATGCCCGGGGCAAACCGCATGCTAAGCAGGATGTCTGTCGACCTAACCAGGATAAGAGTGCGCTCCAGGTGGTAAGCGGACGTGCAGTTCCACAGGCCGAGCAGCTCGGGCTTTGCAGCACGGTTTGGCGTTTGGGTAGGATGTCAGCAGCGTGATTAATGGCCAGGCCGGCAAGCCAGCCCACAAAGGCATAGAGAATAGTCGGGAGGATCAAGGGCCGTTCCTTTTCGATATCAAAAAAATAATTGCGGCTATGGCCGCGAGAGTTGCGATACTAATCCACAGACCAATAACAAAACTACGTGGCTGATAGCTAAATTCGATGTCATGGGTACCAGCTTCAACAGCGACTGCCCGAAATGTTAAATTAGCCGGCCAAATGGGCACCGGCTGACCATTAATTGCGGCTTGCCAGCCCGGATAAAACGTATCGGTCAAGACCACAAAACCGGCCGTGGGCGCATCGACCGAGAGGGTAAGCCGGCCTGAGCTGTGCTCATTGACGAACACAGGCCAGGTTTCGGCTCCGGCGCGATCGGCTTGCCCAAGGCGATTTTCATCGCCCGAGCGGCTACCTGAAAAATTCAAGCGGTCGGCAGTCACGGTCATACGACTATCGCTATTCATGATAATCACTTCACGACGGGGATCAAAATCGGGTGAAATTATTCGACTTAAGATCTCGGGTTCGCTGTGGGCTTGATATGCTTGAGGTACAAAATAAGCCCGGGGTAAAACGTTGGGGATTTGCTGAATGGCTATCGTCCCGTCGTTGTACAAAACTGGCCAAATCGCTTTAGCAGGATCATCGATCAAATAACCCACATTCATAAGCGCCAGGAGCCGGGCCTGTTGGGCCGGGGCAGCCGCTTTAAGCAGGTTCGCTAATTTCTGCCAACGCCCGACCACCAATGGATCGTCGTTATTGGCCGCGGGCAAATCGACGTAGACGCCGAAATTGGGTGTTAGGGTCTCTTTTAATCCCTGCCAGTACTCGACCTCGAGCTGACCAAAGGTTTGGAAACGAAAATATTGGTCAAATTTGAGAGTTTGTTCAAAGGCATCGACGACAAAAAAACGGTAATTGTTCGGCTGGATTTTAATGTACTCGGCACTGGCAATAGTCCGGTTATAGATCGCCGCCGGTAAAACGGGAATGAGCGAGCTTGCGGCCCAGATCAGGTCGAACACGATAAAGAGAATGACCAGCCCCTGCCAGGGCAAGGCCGCGTCGTGTTTAGGACGGCGTAGTAAAAGTACGGCCGAAACGGCCAGCAGCAGACCCAGGCTCGTTGTGGCGGATAAAAAGGTAAGGCTCCGACCCGATAACATAAGGTTACCGGCTATACCGGCAATCGTAATCCCCAAACAGGCCACCAAGAACCGCTGCCACCGCCGTCGGCCGGATGATGATAAGTCCAGGGATTGCCCACCAATCCCGGCCAGGACGGCCATGGCAATGGTGTACCAAATCAGCAGCCGGCTTGGCGCTTGGAAATAGCCAAAGCCGGGAATCAAATTAAACACCCATTGATAAACGGGCGTATTCCAACCCATAGCCAAAATGAGGCTGATAGGAATAAGCAGAGCATAAAAAGGCACGACGGCGGCGGGCGCGGCCGAAATATGTGCAACCGGCTGATGAACCGGTGGCTTGCTACCGTGTCGCCGGGCTGTAGGCCGGTAATAACGCCAGATTGCGCTCAGCCCTAACAGAAAGGGGAGGGTGCCGAGGTAGGCATGATCTTCCCAGTAGTTGGCATAACCCCAATAATTACCCTGGGCAGGGTTACCAAAAAAGTTGGGGGCGAGAAGGGTAATCAACCGCCAGGGCCAGAGGGAATAAGATAAAGCAAAGTAGCTCTCTGCGCCGCTGCCACGCGGTGACTGAGCGGTTAGCTCCACAGTCGGAAGAATTTGAACGGCTGCCAGCATAATCGCCAGGCCTGTAGCCAGAGCTAACGGGATGCCCCCCCGGATCACAATCAACCTTAGCTGCTGGAAAACGGTCCTTCGCGGCAAGCGTTGAACCCCGCTCAGCAGCGGTTGGCTGTGTGCCGTGGTAACTCGGCTTTCTGGCTTGCTCGCCTCCTGCCAAACTCTGTAAAGGGTGTAGGCGCCGGTCAACCACAGGCTGTAAAACCAAAGTTGAGCGTGACCGGCGAGCAGCTGTATGGCCAGGACCAGGCCAAGCCAGACCGTGTTGACGGGATCCCGCCGGGTGGCGATGCGTTCGCTTAACAGTAGCAGCAGGGGATACCAAGCGAGCGCATTTATCATAGTGACAAATTGCGTGCGCCCCACGATGTAACCACTGAGCATATAAGATATGGCCGAAATTGTGGCGGCAAAGGGGGTCAAACCGAGCTGCCGCCCGTAGCCATACATCAGCA
>JBFGLD010000055.1:0-12255 GCA_041576335.1 Anaerolineae bacterium
GTACAAGTGCCGCCAAGTAATTCTAGCATGGACACCTAGCAGAGACCTCTCAGAAAGTAGAGCGAAGATTGGGGAAAAGGGTAGAAGAAGGCCAGAGAAAGGCTATGGGGACCAAGAAAGGAGGAGACCATGCAAAACCGGGGGCAAAACCTCAAAAAAGGTGAATAAATAGCACGCCAAGCACCGACAAAACCACTATAAATAGCAATAGATGACGGGACCGATAAGAACATTTATCGGTCCCGTCTAACACAGCATCGCCAACAGGTTGAAGAGCTCGCCCCAAAAACGATCAATCGTAACCTGTCTTCCTTACGCCGCTTTTGTCAGTGGGCGCTGGCTGAAGGCTTGTTAACCGACGCCCCCTCACTTTAAGCACTACCCCTGCCTTGGATTGCTCGTCAACCTACTTAGCTCCACCGGACACCACCCTCTGCTGTCCCACCTGCGGTAAAGCCATGCGCTTGATCGAAACGCTGCCACCTCACTCCCGCTCTCCGCCTTGACCCGCTTGGCCTAATCCCCGTTGCTTTGTTTTGACCGGGCGCTGAACTGATGCCCCTCAGCGTCGATGGCTTCGTCTTGCCTGTTCACCCGCCACCACCCTTGATTGAGGCTGGGTTCGGCTTGATTGACCCGCTTGGATGCCCCAGAGCAATGAAAAGTCGCCTTGAGGGGCTGTTGAAATTCCTCAAATCCTTCCTAGTTCCGCTCTCATTCTCTTCACGCTCAGCCCCGCGTCTCTTTTTGCCCCGTAAGCCTCAGCCTTAAATTCCAAATAACCTCATCATCTCTCTTGCCCACCCACCGGTTAACGGCGGGATGTTTATTGCCAAGCTTTGTGGTACAATAGGTACCATTCGGGCATCGGTTCAATACAGAAGTTGAGAACGCAATGAAAAAGAATCAGCCAATCCATCCGGCTATTTTCGATTTGCAAAGTGATTTGCATCGTAGGAAAATGAGCCGGCGCGAATTTCTGCGTTGGGCGACGCTGTTAGGTGCCTCATTTGCCACGGCGAGCACACTGGCGGGGTGCAGCTCAGTAGAGACTGCCGCTCTTCCGCCTCAGTCTTCCTCGGTTAAACGGGGTGGTGCTTTGAAAATTGGTACCGCTGTACAACCGGTCGAACATCCCGCTCGCCTCTCCTGGATAGAAGCAAGCAATCAACTGCGCCAGGTAGCCGAATATTTGACAGAAACAGGGCCGGACAATATTACCCGCCCCTGGTTGCTCGAGCGTTGGGAAACGGACGACGAGGTAACGACCTGGACCCTTTACCTGCGCCGGGGGATTACTTTTAACAATGGGGCCAATTTAACTGCCGCCGATGTGATTTTTAATTTTGAACAGTGGCTCGATCCCGGTCTCGGCTCCTCAATGGCGGGTCTGCTTTCCTATCTTGATCGCACCGGGATCGAAAAGGTTGATGACTACACAATTCGCCTTCATTTGAATGAACCCCAAATTGGCGTGCCTGAGCATCTCTTTCACTACCCGGCGCTGGTTCTTCCGCGCAGTTTTGAAGGGGACTTTATCAAACAACCGCTTGGGACAGGCCCCTTCACTTTGGCAGAATATCGGGAAGGTGAGCGAGCCCTTTTCAAGCGTCGGGCAGATTATTGGCGTCCTGGTGCCGATGGTAAGCGGTTACCGTATCTCGATGAGTTGCTTTATGCTGACTTAGAGCCCGATGCTCGCGTGGCAGCTATGCAGGGCGCGGAAATCGATACTCTTTTTATTCCGAGGCCGGCCGATTGGCAAGCCCTTAAATATGCGCCCGATCTGAACATCCAGGCCATTGGGACGGCCGAAACCTTTGTATTGCGGATGCGGGTAGACCAGGAGCCCTGGAACGATGTTAGGGTGCGCCAGGCTCTGAAGCTGTGCCAAGATCGAGCAAAGATTTTAGAAATTTCATACTCCGACCAGGGTGACTTGGCGATAGATGCTCACGTGGCGCCGGCCCATCCGGCCTACTGCCGCAAACCTATTCCAAAGTATGATCCTAAAAAGGCCCGCGCTCTGCTGGCCGAAGCAGGGTATCCTGACGGTTTACGAGTCAAGCTAACGACAAAAAATGACTTGGGAGAACCGAGGATTGCGCGACTTCTGCAAAAACTGGCTGCCGACGGTGGCTTTGATATAGATTTGAATATTGTTGAGCCGGCCAGGTATTGGAATCAATGGACTGAAGTGAATCTGGGGTTGACGGTTTGGGGTCATCGCCCCCTCGACACCATGGCTCTGGCCTTGGGTTATACTGCCAATAAGAGCGGCAAGCCCGTGGCCTGGAACGAAACTCACTGGATCGATGAGGAATTTATCCGCCTGCTGCGTCAGGCCGAACGTACGCTCGAGATTGATGCTCGACGTGAGATTATGTGCCAAATCGAGGATGTTATGCAGGAACGCGGCCCAATTGGCATCAGCTACTGGCGCAGGACGTGGAATATTACCCGCTCTGTATTTAAAAACGTTAAAGCACATCCAACAGGCTATGACCTTTTCTACGACGTTTGGAAAGACACGCAATGAAATTTGATGTTCCAGGCGTTTCTCCGCCTCTGCTGCCTGGCTCCGATAAAGATGACTATCCGCCCGGATCTATGGCTGCCCCATCATCCGAGGCCACTGCGGTAACTTCTAATGCTCTGCGCATAAGCGCTACCTATTTAATTGGGGCGGTCATCGCCCTCGGTGGCGAAGTTGTACTGGCCTTCCAGAGTCCGAGCTGGCAGTTGTTCATGATTGCCGGCATCGGCTTTATTTTGGTTGTCGTTGCCGCCATCAGCATCCGCCTGGTGAGGCAGGATCATCCTCGGGCGGGAATTCGGGTCCTGATTGGCTTTTCTTTAGCGTCGGTATTCGCTGCATCATTTATGGTAGCCGGCATTGGGCTTATTTTGGGCCTGGGAACGATCTTCTTGGTGCTGACAACTGCGCTACAGACATTGAGTAAGAAGGAAGCAAATTGGGCTTTATTTATCAGTGTCGGTGTCGCGCTTACGGCCGGAGGTGTGGACCTGGCCTCACCGGTCAGCCAACTTAATTTCCCAATTTTCCGGACGTTGATCCTGGTATTGGGTGGTGTAACGATTTTAGTTTATGGCATCCTCACGGTCCGGCAGTTCGGAGCTTATCCTCTCACAACCAAGCTCATTTTGGCTTTTTTGGCCGTCTCACTTATCCCCCTTGCCGCACTCGCTTTTTTGAACGATCAAGAAACCAGGGCGGTGCTTATTGAGCAGGCTGAGCAATCGCTCTTGGCAGCCGTCTCAACTACCGCAGCCAATGTTGATAATTTTATTAACAACAACTTGGAGACGATTCGAGTTGAGGCGCAGCTACCGGTTTTGGCGGACTACATAAGATTGTCTCCCGAACAGCGGGCCGGTAGTAACCAAGAAGCAGCCGCGATCGCAACGCTGAACGAACTTAGTCGCAAGGACAAAATTTTTATCGCCTCGTATGGCTTATTAGATGATCAGGGACAAAACCTCATTGATACTTACCCGCCAAATACAGGCCAGGACGAGGCGGCCCATCTCTATTTCCAAAAACCAGTCGAAACCGGCTTGCCTTACCTTTCCTCGGTCGAATTCCTCCCGCTTTTGACCGAAGCTAATCCTGGGGATAAGTCTCAGCAGCCGGCAGAAGCGGCTATGTATTTCAGCAGTCCTATCCGTGATGCTGAGACCGATGAGATTCTTGGAGTTTTGCGGGTACGGTATAAAACGAGCATTCTCCAAAAACTAATCGTTCAAAATAACGGCCTGGTGGGAGAGCAATCATTTGCCATCATGTTTGACGAAAACTACTTTCGCCTGGCTCATGGCGCTGCCCCGGAGCTAATCTTTAGATCGGTTGTGCCGCTTACTTCGACAGAGATTGCGAAATTGCAGGCGGCGAGTCGCTTACCCCATCTTCCTGAGGACCAACTCTCGACGAACCTGCCCGAGCTGGCCGCAAAGCTAGACAATGCAATCTTCGAACCAACCTTTACAACCCGGTCGGAGCCCACAGGTGATAAAATCAACTTGGCCGTGGTTAAAGAGCTGGAAACGCAGCCCTGGCTGGTGGTCTTCGCCCAGCCGCAAGATATATTTTTGACGCCAATCCAGGACCAAACCCGAACCGCTCTCTTTTTGGCCATTATCATTGCCGGGCTTATGGCTGCAGCAGCCTTTGCCGTGGGCCAGCTCCTGGCCAGTCCGCTGGTTCACTTAACCCAAACCGTGACCCAATTCACTGCCGGTAATCTGGATGCTCGGGCTCAGCTTAAATCCAGCGACGAAAGCGGCGTTTTGGCCAAAAGCTTCAATTTAATGGCCGAGCAGGTCGGGAATCTGTTGAAGAGCTTGGCCGAGCGGACACGCGATCTGGAAAACGAGATTGGTGAGCGCCAGCGGGCAGAAGCTGACCTGCAGGCCAGCGAGAAAAAGTATCGCGCCTTATTTGAGGAATCAAATGATGCGATCTTCATTACCACCATGGAAGGCCGAATTGTTGATGTGAACCCGGCCGCGTTGGCTCTATTAGGCTACACCCGCGATGAGATCATGCAGATTAATGCCGTCGATGTTTATGCACGTCAAGATGATGTCGTCAGATTCTTGCGCGAGATAGCCCGGCAGCGATCGGTCAGCGACTTTGAAGTAAAATTTTGCAGGAAAGACGACACACAGATTGACTGCCTGTTGACTGCAGCCGTAAGGCAAGCTGAAGACGGGACCATTTTGGGGTATCAGGGCATCATTCGCGATATTACCGCCCAAAAACAGTCCGAAAAAGAACGTCTGCGCCTATCGGCAATCGAGCGTGAGTTGACCCTGGCGCAGGAAATTCAGCACCGGTTATTACCTCCGGTTTATCCAGCCTGGGCCAGCCTGGATGTGGTGTGCTACAGTATCCCGGCCCGTGAGATGGGCGGTGACTTTTATGCTTATCACGCTTTTGATCAAGAGTCCGCAGCTAAAGGCACGATTAATCAAAATCTCGATTTTCAATCGGCCGGCTCAAATTCCTCATCAGCAAAATACGCCGTTGCCGTAGGCGATGTGTCCGGTAAAGGGATGCCCGCAGCCTTATTAATGGCGGTTAGCTTGGCCTCATTTCAGTCGATAATTGGCCAGAGCTTTGCGCCGAGCGACTTGTTAACCCATTTGGATCAAATCATTGTTCCTTACACCCGCACGACCCGTCAGAACTGCGCCATGGTTTACCTCGAAATCTTATTTCCAGCCGCAGGTGCGTCCGCCTATGCGCGCGTGGCCAATGCCGGCTGCATCATGCCAATCATTCGGCGAATCGATGGCACGGTGGCCTGGCTGGAAGCTGTTGGTACGCCGCTGGGCGTTGTGCTGGGTTCAGAGCTGGGCTATCCGTATGTAGAGCTCTCGTTATCAAAGGGCGACGTCATCGTTCTCGTCAGCGATGGCGTGGTAGAAGCCAAAAATGGATCTGGCAACCTGTTTGGTTTCGAGCGCCTCGAGCAGGCAGTGGCCTCAGGCCCGTCTTCCAATGCAGAGGCAATACTGGAGCACCTGAAATACGAAATTATGACCTTTGTCGGCAACACAGAACCGCACGATGATCTGACGGTGGTCGTAGTGCGCGTTTAATCAAGTAGCTGACAGATAATTTATCAAGATCAGGCCGGTCTTTAGAACACTCATCAGGTTGTTTCGACCAGGAATTTTAACCGAAACGCCAAGCCTGTGGTAAAATGGCACGATGATATGCGTGCCCATTAAAAACGCCAAAATTAATTTCCAATTGTTGCTCAAACGGAGCAATTCTCTGGCCGATCCGCTCAAGCGACAGTTTCGTCACCACGCCGGTCGTTGGCTCTTACTGGGTCTAAGTGCAGCCGTTTTGAGCACAATAGTCTTGCCCCTCAATGTGCTAACAACCCAACGTTTCCATCACGATGAGGCTTTGTATGCTACCTGGGCGCTGCAAATTGCCTCTGGGACCAACCCGTGGTTGGTGCAGATACCTATTGACAAGCCACCCCTGTTTCTTTATACAGTTGCCGGGGCCATGTGGCTATTTGGCTCGACCGAAGCAATAGCTCGAATACCCTCTCTGATTGCCACAATGTGTACGATAGTCCTGACCTTTCGCCTGGGGCAATCCCTGTATGGCTCCGGGGTTGGTTTATTGGCGGCCTGGCTGGCGGCCCTTTCCCCGTTCACTATCCTCTTTGCCCCAACCGCGTTTACCGACCCGATGCTGGCAGCGTTTATTATGGCCGGTTGTCTGGCTGCAGCAGAAGGTCGAGCCGGCTGGGCGGGACTCTGGCTGGGGTTGGCCATAGCCACTAAGCAGCAGGGGATATTTTTTATTCCGCTCGCCGTGGGCTTGCTGTTTGTCGCGGGTAGCAGGCCGGCGGGCAGCAAGGTGGATGGGTGTCGTGAAACAGTTTCGGCAGATCACTCGCTGAGCACGGCGCTTTATGCCTCACACCCATTGTTTTATGTGTCGCGTATTAGGCCCTACTCCAAACTTCTACTCACCACAGCGCTGACCTTCCTACCGGCCCTATTCTGGGACATGGGTCGTTCACAAACCCCCGGCTTTTGGCAAATGAGCTTTATCAATTATGGTGGCTTATCACCCGTTAGCGGGGAACTGAGTGAGCGGTGGTGGACATTTCTAGCTTTGCTAGAGTATGCTACGGCTTCGCCAACATTGAACTTAATCTTCATCGCCGGACTGCCAATCCTCCTTACCGCCGGACTCTGGCAGATCATGAAGTCTTATCTTCAGAAGAGCGGCCGGATATTATCGACCCACCACCCCCAGATTGACTGGCTCCTGTCGATGTACGTCCTGATTTTTATCTGCGGACATGTTTGGTTCTCATTTCAAGTCTGGGACCGGTATTTATTGGGTTTAATCCCCATTTTAGCCCTACTTATGGGGCGGATAGTATGGTTACCCTGGCGTTTACTGAGACACATCTGGCTCGCGCGTCAACCGAAGTACGCTGTGCCCGTGGGTTTGGTGGCTAGTTTGGCGCTGACATGCCTGCTTACCGTGAGCCTGGCCCAGCCTGTGCGAGACGCGATGAATGCCCGCTACCCGCTGGGCAGCGACAGCACTGCCTTGAGCGGTATTGAGCAGATTATAGCTTATCTGCAGGGTCAGGTCGGGGCCAATAACACTTTGTATCATCGTTGGCTGGGCCCACACTGGCGCTATTATCTATGGGATTATCCTTATGATTTACAATACTGGGCATCGCCCCAAGTATTGGCGCGGAAAGCCAGAGTAGGGCATCTGATTGCTTTTCCGTCGTGGCAATCCGAAACGGAAGTTCGCCTGGCCCTGGCTGAGGCCGGCCTGGGTTTGCACCCGTTAACCCGCGCTTACGCCCAGGCGGGATACCCTTCCATAACCCTTTATCGTATCGAGGAGGTACACAGTGGCCGTGTAGCAAGGCGTGACTCGTCAAATTCAGTTTACCGTGCGCCTTTTACCTTGCCGCCTTGCATTATTGCTGCTTGCTATGACACAGATCAAAACGCGAGACTTCTTAGCGCTGCTCGTCCTTATCGCCCTTACCCTGCTCTTTTTTTGGAAAATCTTGCTGACTAACCTCATATTGGTGGGTGTCGATACTTTTCTTTATTTTTATCCGTACAAAGCCTACGTGGCTGAAACGTTGCGGCAGGGACGTTTACCATTATGGAATCCGTACCTATTCATGGGGGCGCCGCTGTTGGCCAACAGCCAGGTAGGCCTATTTTATCCCCTTAACTGGCCTTTGATTTGGCTTGACGCCCCTAAACAGGTCGCCTGGTCCATCGGTATTCACATTACTTTGGCCGGCATCTTTATGTTTGCTTTTGTCCGGTTATCATTGCGGCTTGGCTGGACAGGGTCCTTGGTTGCCGCGATCCTGTTTGCCTTTGGGGGCTATCTCGGAGCCCAGGTAGAACACATTAACCAGCTCAACGCAGCAGCCTGGCTGCCCCTGCTTTTTCTTTTGTACGACTTGGGCTTGGCGCGACAAAAACGGCGACGCTGGTTTTGGTTTTTGTGGCTCGCTCTTGTCGTAGCCATAACCTTGCTGGCAGGGCACGCACAAACCGTTTTTATTTCGCTGTTTGGATTGGGTTTGTATGCCTTGTGGCAGGGGATTAGCCCACGGTTGGATAGCAAAACTGCCAATAATGAACCGGGGTATCGAAACAACAATTCCTGGCCGCACCGATTCGCCCGATTTTCTATTCGTTCATTCGCCCGCCGGCTCATTGACACGCTCTGGCCTTTGGTCCTTGTTTCGGTCGCAGCGGTCGCCTTGGCCGCCATCCAGCTTGTCCCGACCGCCGAGCTGTCAGCCCTGTCGATTCGCGGCGGAGGATTAACGTTTCGCGAGGTTGTTTCTTTTAGCCTGCCGCCAACAACGCTGCTTTATACCCTCCTACCGCCGCTTGGGTTGGATTTGTCCCAAGTTTGGGGTGAGGCATTTGGAGAGCGGGTGGCTTATGTGGGTGTCAGCGGGCTGTTATTGGCTCTGTTAGGGGGCCTCCTCGCCGTCCGGCAAGGCGAAGCACGGCGTTTTGTTTTTGTTGCCGCGAGCGGCTTAACCCTGAGCTTGGGCCTCTACAGTGGCCCGCTTTACCTGGGTTTATACCTTTTGGTTCCGGGCTTTGACCTCTTCCGCGTCCCGGCGCGTTGGCTACTGCTCTATGCTTTTGGAGCAGCCGTCCTGGCCGGCATTGGCTTCGATGCGCTAAAGGCTCCTGGGAGACTGCGTCACTATCTGAATAAAAGCCGGCCCTGGCTCCATGCTCGCCGCTGGCGGCTGCCGATCTTTGTTGTGCTGCCGATTATGCTTCTGGTCGGGCTCATTATTTGGAAACCACCCCCTGTACCGGCACTCATTGCCTGGGCCGCTATACTGCTGCTGGCGATTGGCCTAATATTTTTCGCCGTGCGCTCTACGTCATCCCGGACGGTTCAAGGGGTTTTAGTTGTACTCGTATTAGGCGAACTCTATGTCTCGGCCCAGTCCCTTAGTTACAATCAACCCACCGCGCCCCAAGCCTTCGACTCGATGCGCAACGCGGTTGCCTTTTTGAAGGGAGTTGCTCCCTCTCCGGCGACTGCTGGCCGGCCACCGGATCGGTTCCTGAGCCTGTCCGGGATCCTCTATGATCCCGGCGATTTGCGAGAGTTGGAGCAGATTTTTGGAAACAGCCTATCAGCCCAAGCTCTGCACAGGCTCATCGTTGTGACCAAAGAAAAGGAAGTCCTTTTTTTTAACCTGCCGCTGCTCTACGGCTTGCACAGTGTTGACGGCTACGACGGCGGTATCCTGCCGCTCAGTCGCTTTGTGAGGCTGCAGCGACTTTTCCTTCCGCCTGACGAACTCTCTTTGGATGGCCGTTTGCGTGAGCGGCTTCAGTTTGTGCCGCCGGGTCGTCTCTTGGCCCTACTCAATACTCGCTGGATTATTACGGACAAAGTTTTTGATGTCTGGATTGACGACGTTTTCTACGACCTACAATTTCCGGCCCGGCTGGCGGCCGGTCAGGGAATCGCGACTACCGATGTTCCAAATTTTCCCGCCACGGCGATTGGCCTGGTATCTCACCTTGACGGCGCCGTCGAATTACCGGCCGGCACTCCGGTCGCCACATTGACCGTTACCTGGGCCGGCGGGCACAACCAAAGATTCAGGCTGCGGGCGGGTGCGGAGACAGCCGAAGGTAGCTATCCGATAATTACAGCCCATCCCCAGGCCAAGATCGGCGTCGCCTGGCCCTACGAGGCTCAGGGCGTTGATTATGTATCAGTCCAACCTTTGGACCGAACCCAGGCCATCGTAAAGATTTCGGTTGAGGCTGATCTGCCCACAGGACAGTTCGTACTGCGCGGGCTCAGCCTTATCAACGAGCCGACCAGAACCAGCCGTTCAATTATCCTTTCGACAGAAGGCCGTTACCGCCAAGTTCATTCCGGTGATGTTAAAATTTACGAGAATTTGGCGGTGCTGCCCAGGGCATTTATCGTTCATCAGGCGCAAGTGGTTGAAAATGAGGATCAGGCTATGGCTGCCATGCAAGATCCGCACTTCGATCCCGCCAAAAAATTTGTACGCCTGTCCGCTGCCGGCGAAGGGTCCGGCTCGATTACTGCCGGAGAGCCGTCCCTACAGGAGCAGGTGACTTTTGTGGGCTATGAGGCAGAGCGGGTAAAACTGGCGGTCAAGCTTAACTCGCCGGGTTGGCTGGTCCTGACCGACGCTGACTATCCCGGTTGGCGAGTTACCGTGGACGGCCAACCGGTGGCTGTGCTGCAGGCAAACCTGGCGTTTCGAGCTGTCGCCCTACCGGCCGGTGAGCACACAGTTATCTTTACCTTTGAGCCCCATTCGTTACAGCTAGGCGGATTGATTAGCGGTGTGGCTTTGCTACTGCTCGGTGGTGGTTTAGGAGTCACCAGAAAACCGAATAAAGACTCATGAGTGTCTTGCCTGTATGGCAAAGCACCCTACAACAGCACGCTTCTCGGTTTACGATTACTTTGTGGTATAATAATTCAAGTTGCTACCATTGAAGTGACAGTCACTTTACATGCTAAATGGGTCACGGTTGTCAAATTAGCTTGATTTTACTGGAAAAAGTGACGGCCACCTTTTACCCGTGGCAGCTTGAGTTATAATGATATACGGTACAACTAAGTGGAACTGCAGAAAGAGGGGACTCAATGAACCAATCATTACCTCCGAAGGCTCTTTTTTCTGGATTAGTTTATGACGAACGTGGTGACCTGGTGGATACCACATATATCGGTTCAGAACCACACTATGTCATAATGGATGGCGACTTCAAACGCCATGTCCTGGCCGTGGACGTTGATCGCCAGGTAGTAAAATGGATCCAAGAGCAGGCGCTGGC
Source organism: Anaerolineae bacterium (assembly GCA_041576335.1). GTDB lineage: Bacteria > Chloroflexota > Anaerolineae > 4572-78 > J111 > JANQQF01. Next base: position 10,918 of record JBFGLD010000055.1, read on the forward strand.
TAACAAGGAGTTGGTCTCAGAGCAGATCATGAATATGTTAGGCCAGGATGACCTCTTTACGAAAGCAATGATCGACTCGTCACTGACCAATGTTGATCAAATGATGCAAGCAGGCTTGCCTGATGATGCCCGCACGATGCTGGGGATGTTTGGGTTTAAGATAATCGTCAATTTGCACGGCCTGGTGGTTAATTTGGATATGCCCGGGCAAGAGCTGCCCGATGATGAATGATAAGGGTGGAGAGGAACAAGGCTATGGACAGCGCCAGAACATTCTACCAAACCCTAAAAAATATGACCGTAGAGAGTCCTGTCGCCGTCGCCACAATCGTCGAGGTGCGCGGCTCCGTACCGCGGGAGTTGGGCACTAAAATGATCATCCACCCGTTGGGCCGGCATTATGGTACGGTTGGCGGCGGCTGCGGCGAGGCTGATGTAATTCGCGCGGGTTTGGATGTGATTGATTGCGGTGAACCCCGTATGGTCGAGGTGGATTTGACAGAAGACATTAGCATGCAAAGCCTGGGTGTATGCGGTGGGATAATGAAGGTTTACATAGAGTGCTGGCCCTAGGGAGAGAGCCTTATGTGCCATCAATCGGGTCTGCGGCGGTGATAACCGGCCATAAGTCTTCGTTCAAAATTTCTTGTTTATGACAAAACAACTCTTGAACAAATTGCTCGCCTCGGTTACGAGCAATGAATCGGTTGCGCTGATAACGGTGGTCGAAGCGACCGGACCTTATGCCAATGCCTTGGGTAATAGAGCCTTGGTTTGGTTAGATAAAGAGCCTGTTGGCGAGTTGGCCTTAGGCCCGCTTGAAAAGCGCATTTTGCATGACGCGCGCCAATGTTTAGCCACGCGCCGGCCGCAGCTGCTGAGTTACCAGGAAGCTGAGGCGGTGCTCAAGCTTTTTGTAGAGGTTCAGCGTCGCCCACCGACTTTGATAATTGTTGGAGCGGGACACGTAGCCCAACCCCTCGCCCAATTGGCCCAAATGATTGAGTTTGAAGTTGTCGTGTTGGACGACCGGCCCAGCTTTGCCAACAAACAGCGATTTCCAATGGCCGATCGCGTTCTGGCGCAGCCGTTCCGCGAAACGTTACGTGCCTGGCCTATCGATAACGACACCTACATTGTACTGGTTACGAGGGGGCACAGCCACGACGTCGAGTGTTTGCTTGAGGTCATCGACTCTCCGGCCCGTTACATTGGGATGATCGGCAGCAAACGGCGGGTCAACGCGGTCTTCGAACTGTTAGAAAAGGAGAAAGGCATTGATCCGGCCAACTTTGACCGAATTTACGCGCCAATCGGTCTAGACATTGGGGCTGAAAA
>JBFGLD010000056.1:0-12116 GCA_041576335.1 Anaerolineae bacterium
GCGTTTTGCAGTGGGGGTGACCAGGGTGTGCGCGGCGTTGGGGGCTATGTGGGTTCGGACGGCGTGCCGCGTCTCAACGTATTGGATCTGCAGAAACGAATTCGTTCCTGCCCCAAGCCGGTCATTGCTATGGTGGCCGGCTGGGCGATCGGGGGTGGTCATGTGCTGCACGTAGTCTGTGACTTGACGATTGCAGCCGATAACGCCCGTTTCGGTCAAACCGGTCCCAAAGTGGGCAGCTTTGACGGCGGATTGGGAGCTTCTTACCTGGCCCGAATTGTCGGCCAGAAAAAAGCTCGCGAAATTTGGTTTTTGTGTGACCAGTATAACGCCCAGGAGGCATTGCAGATGGGATTGGTCAATAAAGTCGTGCCGCTCGACGAATTAGAAACGACAACCGTTGAATGGTGCCGCAAGATTTTAGAAAAGAGTCCGCTGGCTCTACGCATGCTCAAAGTGGCCTTTAACGCCGAATTAGACGGCCAGATCGGTATTCAAGAACTGGCCGGAAATGCGACGCTGCTTTATTACCTCAGTGAAGAGGCCCAAGAGGGCAAAAATGCCTTTTTAGAGAAGCGCAAGCCGGATTTTTCAAAGTATCCCAAATTTCCGTGACGGTCATACCCACAACGCGGAACCCTAAAGCCAGGGGCAAGTAACAACTTCCGAACAAGATCTGCCAACCTGCCTCAGGCGCAGTCAGGCCATTCTTAAATTGTCCGATGCCCGCCTATGCCGCCTTCTATAAAAAATTAAGGTTAGTATTTAAGAAACCGGTGATGACGTCACGCGGTCCGTTGTACTACAAAGAAACATTCTTCTTGTGCCTGGCCGACCGTACCAATCCGGCCCGGCTTGGCCTTGGAGAGTGTGGACCCCTCCCCGGGTTGAGCCTGGATGATCGAGCCGATTTTGAAGCCAAAATTGCCCAGGTTTCCGATCTGCTCAATGCAGGTTATTCTCCCACAGAAATAGATCTGGCTGAGTTTCCCGCGCTGGCCTTTGGCCTGGAATTGGCCCAGCTGGATTGGCAGGGCGGGGGCAGACAGTTGCTCTTTGACACGGAGTTTAGCCGTGGTCGGCAATTGATACCCACCCATGGCTTGATCTGGATGTCGGATCGGGCCGGGATGCTGCAGCAGGTCCGGGCCAAAGTGGCCCTAGGCTTCACCTGTATCAAACTGAAAGTGGGTGCCCTCGACTTTCGTGAGGAATGTGGGCTACTGGCCGATATTCGCCGGACCTACCCGCCTGGCCGAATAAAGCTGCGCTTGGATGCCAACGGCGCATTCACGCCCGGAAATGCCCTGGCTCGACTCACAGAGATGGCCCGGTTCGATATCGATGCCATCGAGCAGCCGCTGAAGCCGGGACAGTGGGCCGAGATGGCGGTGCTGAGTAGACGCAGTCCAATCCCCATCGCCCTCGACGAGGAACTCATTGGGGTGACGAATCCGACCGAAAAAGAGCTGCTTCTCAAAACGATCAAACCCGCCTACATCGTTCTCAAGCCCAGTCTCGTCGGGGGCTTTGCCGCTGCTAAGGAATGGATAGACGCGGCCCAACAGCTCGGTATTGGCTGGTGGACAAATTCGATGTTAGAGTCCAATGTCGGGCTCAGCGCGATTTGCCAGTGGGTCAGCACTCTCGAAACGACAATTACCCACGGTTTAGGCACGGGGCAGCTTTACGCTAATAATATTCAGGCACCAATTCGGCTTGCCAACGCCGGGTTAATTTACGATCGAAACCGACCGTGGGACCTGTCCGGCATTGTAAAGAATTATGACTGATGTAATCCTAAACGGTAAATCCTACCAACTACAGGAACTTGGCCAGGCTCGCGACAAAATTCCTTGGACACTGCTGACGCCCTACGAAACCCGCGTCCTACAATTCTGCCGGCGGTGGCTTGGTGGGCAGGAAAGTTTCTCAATCAACAGCTCCGGCTCCACGGGCAGGCCAAAGACGATCACCCTGAGTCGGAGTCAAATGCAGGCCAGCGCCCGGTTGACAGCCCGCGCGCTTAGTCTGCAGGCCGGGGACAAAGCCCTGGTTTGCCTATCGGTGCAGTACATTGCCGGGATGATGATGCTGGTGCGAGGTTTTGAATTAGGCTTGCGGCTCACCGTCATCAATCCGAGCAATAATCCCCTGGCCAAATTCGCTGCGGAAACCCGCTTTGACTTCGCGTCATTCGTCCCGCTTCAGCTTCAACGCATCTTGAGCGACTCGCCCCGCAAACTGGCCATTCTCAACCACATGAAAGCGATCTTAGTCGGCGGCGCGCCGGTCAGTCTCAGTTTGCAGCGGCAACTTCAACAGGTCAGCGCCCCAATATACCACACTTACGGCATGACGGAAACGTCGACGCACATTGCTCTCCGGCGCTTGAATGGATCGCGAGCCAGCAACGCCTTCACCCCACTGGAGGGGGTAACGGTCGGCATTGATCGGCGGGGCTGCCTGACCGTGCAATCGGCCGTAACCGAGGGCGAAACGCTTCACACGAATGACTTAGTGGCCCTAAATCCCGATGGCTCATTCGTCTGGCTGGGCCGAATCGACCACGTAATTAACTCGGGGGGGATCAAAGTGCAAATAGAAAAGGTCGAGGCAGCCGTGGAACATCTCTTTGACCATTACGAGGATGGAGCGCTGGCTCGGCGCCGCTTTTTCGTCGGCCCCGTCGACCACCATCAGCTGGGGCAAGCCGTTGTCTTGGTGGTCGAGGGAGAACCGTTTTCATCCAGGACAGAAGCAAACATCCGTGCTGCCCTTCTGAAAGCCTTAAGCAAGTATGAAGTTCCAAGACGATTTTATTTTTTGCCCAGGCTGGTGGAGACGCCAACCGGTAAAATTGATCGAATTCACAATTTAGAAAAGCTAGGATCGTCCTATCCGTCTGTCTCTAACCACTCATCAAGCTTTAGTGAGTAAGCCTGCGAAACGGAGTCATCGCCCATAGAAATACCATAAATGGTTTGGGCGGCTTCAATCGTCTTTCGGTTATGGGTGATGATGATGAACTGAATATCGTCGGCCAGCCCGGCTAACGCCTCCCGGAAACGACTCACATTAGCCTCGTCGAGCATCGCGTCAACCTCATCAAAAATGACGAAGGGGGTTGGGCTCGTTCTAAGAAGGGCGAATATAAGGGCCTGGGCGGTCAGCGAGCGCTCCCCGCCGGAAAGCAAGGCCAGGCTTTGCAGGCGCTTGCCGGGTGGTCGGGCCACAATATCCACGCCCGTCTCAATTAAATTGTCCGGATCGGTGAGAATAAGCTTGGCCTCACCCCCGCCGAACAAGGCTTTGAAGTAACGCTGAAACTCTTTGGTCACGAGCTGGAATGTATTGGTAAAGGCGGCTTCCATCGTCTCATCCAGCCTGGCAATGATCGCTTTCAAATCAGCCGCAGCGGCTTCCAGATCGGCCATCTGGCTCGTGAGAAAACTGTGGCGCTCGCCCAGTTCAGCATATTCGCGGGGCGCATCAGGGTTGACGCTGCCCAGGCGCCGAACCTGGATCTTCAGCCGGCGGACATCTTCTTCGACCCCGGGCGGCAGCGTATCGACGACCGGCAAGTCGGACACCAGCGGGCGTATAGGCAGCACCGGTTGACCAATCTGTTCGTCAGACATTTCCAGATTTACGAGGCCCAGATCGTCCTGAATTTGGCGCTGGAGATTATCCAGGTCATCCTGCCGCCGCGCTGCGGCGAGCGAAATACGATTTTGTTCGGCCTCAACCCGGTGCAGGTGTTGGCGCAGACCTGTTTCGGCCTGCTCCAACTTAGATTGCCTTGATTCCAGCTCGGCCAGACGATGCTCTGTCTCGTCGATTTCAACGGTAAACTTTTCTGATTGCTGGTTAAAGGCTTCACGCTCGGTTTGCAGGGCAACTTGTTCCTGATGCAAGGCCTCCAATTCACGGGCTAGAGTTTCTGCCCGGCTTCGCTTGCCCTCAATCTGCTCAGCGAGATGTTGGGCCGAAGTCTGATAATTTTCTAAAATCGAGCGGTGATTTTTCTGCTGTTCCCGGATCAAGGCCACTTCACTGCGAGCTCGGTTCAGCTCGGCCAACAGCGTTTCGGCAGACCATAATTTTGCCTCCTCTGCTAGCCGGTGAACCGCCCGTTCCGCCTCAGCGTGTTCGTGTTCCAATTTGGTGCTTTCATCCCGGATTTCGTTCTGGCGCCGCTCGAGATTTTCCAATTCATCTTCGACCTTGCGCTGCAGGTCCTCCTGCCAGCCGATATTATCCGTTAATTGAGTCAAGGCCAGATTGATCCGATCCGTGACAGCTTGTACTTCTTGTCGCCGGTCACGTTTTTGCTGTTTCGTCGCAACGGTGCTTTGAAGCTCTGCCTCAACTGAGGCGGTCTGCTCGTGCTTGGTGTCGAGTTGGCGTGACAGGGACTGCTGGCCCTGGGCTACTTGGGCGAACTGTTGAGGTAGATCACGCCATTCGCGTTCGCGGGCCAGCAGCATTCCCCGCTGGCGCTGTTTATCTCCGTCCCGTCCGCCGGTGACAGCGCCACCCGAGCGCATTAACTCACCTTCGCGAGTGACAATCTGAAAGCTGCCTTTCAGTGCGGCAAATGCCCGGCGAGCAGCAGGTAGGTCGTCAACAATTACAGTTTGATTAAGAGTCGACTCGACTACCGACCGAAATTGGGCTTCAACCTTAACCAACTCTGACGCCAAGCCCACTACTCCGGATGTAGCCGGAGCACTGACCGCACGACCCGCCCGAATTGTATCGAGGGGCAGGAAGGTAGCCCGTCCCCGTTTGTTCTCTCTAAGAAAGGAAATCGCCGCTTCAGCCTCGGCAAAAGTTTCAACAACTACATCCTGCAAGCGGCTGCCCACAGCGGTTTCAATTGCCGCTTCCAATTCAGGGGGGACGTGCATGATTTGGCTGACCGTGCCAATGATACCCGATAGACCGGCTTCCGGCTGCAGAACTGTGCGAACACCTTCGTAATAACCAGTCATATCGAAGCGCAGCTTTCCTAGAACGTCTTCCCGCGCTTTGAGTGAGTCCTCCTGGCGCTGCAGCGCAGCCAGCTTGGCTTCTAGCCGGTCAGTCTCACGGTCAAGTTCAGCCAACGCCTCGCGCTGTTGCCTTTCGTGGGTATCGACAGCCCGCAGTTCCTCGTCAAGCACTGCCAGTCCGGCCAGCGACTGCTCATGATTTACCAAAAGTTCGCCGCGCTGCTCCGTTAATTGAGCGATACCGGCGGCTCGACTCCCCCGTTCCGCCTGCAAGCTCTCAAGCCGCTCGCCGAGCTGGGTTAGCCGCGATTGGCGCTCGGTTAACACAGTATGCAAGTGGTGTCGTCTTGCTTCGGCCTCAGCGTAGCGGTCTGATAATTCCTGGCGTTGAGCTTGGTGGAGTTCCAAGTTCTGCTGGGCCTCCTGCATTTTTACCTCTGCGTGTCCCAGTTCGGCTTCGATGGTTACAAGCTTTGCTTGAGCTTCAACCTGCAAGCGGTCTTGCAGGTTAACATTAGCCGCCAGCGGTTCAATTTCGGCCAAGATTTCTGCCCGCTGGGCCGCATACTGACTGGCCCGTTCTTGGCCGACTGCCAACTGCCGCTGAACTGCTTCTGACTGGGCCTGAAACGCCTTATCCTCGGCGTAATGAGCTCCCAATTTTGCCCGCAGTTCGGTTTGCTCACGCCGGAGTGCCCCCAGTTCCCGTTCTAAATCGGCCAGCCGCGCCAGCTGATTTCTAACCACCTTCTCGCTCTCACCTTGCAGCCGCTTGGCGTCACGCAATTCTTGCTGCGCCTGCCCCCAACGAAAACCATACCAAATCCTCAATAGGCCATCCAGATGTGTCATCAGAAGGGCATGCTCCTCGGCGCGTTCAGCTTGCTTCTCGAGCCGGTTGAGCCGCGGTTCGATTTCTTTAATGATGTCATTCAGACGGAGAACGTTGGTCTGGGTTGCGTCGAGTTGGTCCAAGGTCTTGGCCCGTTTTTGGCGGTGGAAAACGATCCCGGACGCTTCTTCAAACAACTGCCGCCGTTCGTCGGCGTGCAGCGACAGCACCCGGTCAATCGTGCCCTGGCCGATGACGGTATAGGTTTGGCGGCTTAGTCCGCTCTTGGCCAACAGCTCGTTGATGTCTTTGAGCCGAACCCGGCTACCGTTGAGGTAATACTCATTATCGCCGGAGCGGTAGGCCCGGCGAGCAATGGTCACCTCGGAAAAGTCGAGTGGCAGCCACTTGTCGTTATTGTCCAACACCAGGGTGGCCGAGGCCATGCCTAACCGAGCCCGACCGTCAGAGCCGGAAAAGATCATATCCTCAGTCTTTTTTCCACGCAGATTGCTGTAGCCCTGCTCGCCAAGTACCCAACGGATGGCATCAGCCACGTTGGATTTTCCACAGCCGTTGGGTCCGACAATGGCCGTAATACCGTTATCAAATGCAAATTCTACCTTGTTGGCAAAGGATTTGTAACCTTGAACTTCGAGAGTTTTGAGTCTCAATTAATAAGCGCTCCTCACCTGGAACGAATTTAGCCGGACATACACAATGTGATGCCTATCTGCAACAACAATCGGGCATGGTCCTCAAGCATTTTAACTAACAACCTTCAGCTTTCAAAATCTTACCCGAACGTTTAAGAATTAGCAGCAGTGAGAGCGCCTCAGGTGTTTATGCAATTAGACCGGAGCGAACCGGCCCGGCGACACTCCAAATGACCGGTAGGTTTCCTTCGGCAGGTTGTCCCCACAACGTTCCCCGGCCCTAGTTGGCAGGCCGGAACTTTTGCTTTGATGTGACGCCTAAATAACCGGTTGTTAAATTTGACATCTTTTAACTTTTTCTTACTATGTGTAAGAGGCTTAGCATTTTTGGAAATACTTCAGCGCTGCGAATTGGCCCGACCTGGTCTCTGGGCGGATAATGGGAGACAGTGTTTAAAGATGCTGAAACGCTTCGCGACCAGGCCGGCGGGGAAATACCTGGGTATGTGCAGTGGTAGGAGGAAACTTGTATAGGACACGGCGACGAACCGGTGTACGTCGGCTGACAATGTTTATGCTGGGGCTGACTGTTTTAACCGGCCTAATTTTTTTCTTGGGGTTAGACGGCGAGACGATCAACCGGCGCGTTGAAGCCATTCCATACTATTTTCGGACTTATGTAAACAAATTCCGGCCCAACGTTAATATACCGGCACCACCTGAAGTCTCGGCCATTTCGCCTGAAACATTGTTAGAGTCTTCAGGTACTACCGAAACCCTGGCCGCATCCAATACCGATACCCCAGCCGACGACTATGAGGAGGCGCTAAACCCGGACGAATCCGTTAATGAAAACGGAAGCTCGGTGGCGCTGGTTCAATCGAACATTCTGTTGCCTGCAGCGATTGAACCTCGGGTTGCTCTGACCGGTATTACTCACCAGTGGCAAACCTGGAACAATTGCGGCCCCTCGACCATTTCTATGAACCTTAGCTATTATGGCCGTCCTGAAACCCAGGCAGAGGCGGCTCAATTCCTTAAACCCAACCAGGATGATAAGAATGTGAGTCCGGACGAGCTCGCCGCTTATGTCCGGTCGTTGGGATTTGAGGCCGTCGCCCGGGGTGGCGGAAGCCTCGAGCTGCTCAAACAGCTGTTAAGTAACGGTTTTCCGGTCATCGTCGAGTTGTGGACCAATACGGCAGACAATGGTGGCCTGGGTCACTATCGCCTCTTTACCGGCTACGACGAGGCCGGTAGTTTTTTTGTGGCCGAAGACTCCCTGACCGGCTCCGGCATCGAGATACCGATGGCCGAGTTTGATGCTTTTTGGCAAGTCTTTAATCGCACCTATGTGGTCGCTTATCCGCCTGAGCAGACAGCCTTAATCCATGCGATTATTGGCCAATCTATGATAGACTCAATAATGTTTGAACGCGCCCTGGCAGTGGCCAAAATCGAAGCCAAGAACGAGCCCACCAATGCCTATGCCTGGTTCAATATCGGTACAAATTATGCTCGCCTGAAAGAGCCGGAATTGGCCGCCAGTGCCTTTGACCAGGCGCGGCGCTTGGGTCTGCCTTACCGCATGCTGTGGTACCAGTTTGATATCTTTGAAGTCTACCTGACCGTGGGTCGCTACTCCGATGTCGTCAATCTGGCCAGCGCAACTCTAAATGCCACCGGCGGGTTAGAAGAAGCTTTCTACTATCGCGGCCTGGCCCTGCAAGCAACCGGCCAACCTGAAGCAGCTGCCGACGATTTCCGCGCCGGGCTGGCATATAACCCCAACTTTGCCGCGGCAGCGCAAGCTTTGACGGCCCTGCCAACCCCCTCACCCTAACAACCGAAAACGCCCACGTGAGATCGGGGGCATAAGCCCTCAATTAACCCCAGACACTTTGTCCTCATTGAACCGTAGTCAGGATCTTGGGCGGTTTAGGCATGACGTTGTTCTAAATAGGGAAATTGCTGACCGGCGACCAACAAGTCTAGTGCGCTGTTCGTTGGTCGCCGGTCGCCAGTTCTCCGGATTAGACACTCGGTTTGATATTCTGATTCAGGCTAAACAGATTATTTGGATCATACTTTTTCTTCAAGGCGACCAGTCGTTCGTACTGCGGGCCAAACGATTGTTTCATCATCTCGTTGCCCTCTTCCTGGAATCCGGGGAAATTGAGATAGCGGGTCCCATCCGAGAATTCTTGCATATCGGTCATAAATTCGCGCAGCCAGGTAATATTGACCTCATCGTCTTCGGAATTTTCCCAGTTAGCCTCGGGGCTGAGCAAGAATGCCGCCTGACGACCGTTAAAGGCATTCTCCTGCGGACCTACCCTGCTGACCGCGCCACCGACGTGCCACAGGTCTACCGTGCTAAAGACCGACGGCTGCTTGCGCGCGTGTTTAACCAAGCGCTCGATCACCTCGTCATCCAGCCGGGTCAGGTTGAGCGATTTCCAATAGTAGCGCATCCCCCGCGGATAATCTTCATCAAAGACCTTTTGCGCCTCCACGTAGGGCATTATGCCGCTAAAGTCGATCAGGGGCTCACCGAAGTCACGCAAGGGCTGCATCGCACGCTGACCCTCTTCAGCAGCGCCGGCGTACATCGCCCCAAACAATACAAAAGAACGGCCGTGGATATTCTCCGGGAAAAGATGGGGCTCGGGCGGAATAATACCGGTGGCCATGAGGGTGCCAACCTCGTCGGGGGTCGTAGTAGCGTAGTCTCGGAAAAATCGGATAGCTTTTTTCATATTTTCGCCTTCGCCATTGTGAAAAACAAAGGTAAAGGCCACTTCAGGTCCCAAGGGGTAGAGGCGGTACTCGAACTCCGTGACAATGCCGAAATTGCCGCCGCCACCGCCAATACCCCAAAACAGATCGCTGTTCTCTACAGCGCTGGCCGTGATGACCTGGCCTTCGGCCGTGACTACCTGCACCGACACGAGATTGTCACAGCTCAAACCATACTTATTGCGCAGCCAACCGTAGCCGCCGCCCAGGGTTAGGCCGGCAATGCCCGTTTCAGAGACCACACCCATTGGTGTAGCCAGGCCGTACTGCTGCGTGGCCGCATCCAAGTGGCCGATTGTGGCGCCGCCCCCGGTTCGCGCAGTGCGGGCTTCAGGATCAACGTGGACATAATTCATTGGCGCCAGGTCGATGACGAGACCACCGTCGCACGTTCCGTGGCCGGCCACGTTGTGCCCGCCGCCGCGCACAGCCAGCAAAATATTATTGTTGCGCGCAAAATTGACTGCGGTCACCACATCGTCAACGCTGACACATCGGGCGATGAGGGCCGGGTATCGGTCGATCATACCATTCCAAACCACGCGAGCCTCGTCGTAGGCTTCATCGCCGGGGCGGATCAATTCGCCGCGCAAGCCGGCCTCAAATTCCTGAATTTGGGCTTCACTCAGCCCGGTCTTGGTTTTATTTGCCATCATTTTTTGTGCGGTTACCATCGGTTTTTTCTCCTTTAGCTGCAACTGATTTCCTGTTTTTGATTGCTTCCCGGTCCCTAATAGATGGGCGGCTGCTTGCGGAACGCCGGCAGCCCAGGACCATGTAAAAAGCGGCAAATGTCTTGTCCATAGCCTATGTCTCCATTCACCTATGAGAGTTTTCGGAACGCGATATTCACACCGGAAATGCAGGGGATACGCACGTAAGCCGTATTATGTAGTACGGACGAATTTCCGAGCACTCTCCTCTCACGTGTCAACTACAGTTACAGTGTACCAAATTCGCGGCACGTTGTGATCTGCCAAAATATAGGTTTGAGGGTTGGTTTGAGGCCCAACCCTCAAACCAACTCTGTGAGAACGGTGATTTGATTGGGCGTGTTGACATTCCGGATTTATGTCATTGTAGAAGTAGTGACATTTTGCTTACCACGGGGGGCGGAACGGCGGGAAGTAAAGTTGCGGCTTATTGGGCGTGGTCCGGCTGATTTATTTGACGCAAGTCTACGAGGGCTAGCAGAAAAATAGTGACCATAATGATGGCCGACATCACACACCAGCGGCAGATCGCAACAATCACAAAGAGTTCGAGGTAGGTCAGATAGGCCGAGTACAAAACGCCGGTCAATGTAATGCCAAATAGCGCCAGGGTAAGATAGGGCAGTTGATCAGTGCGGATGGTCGTGAAGCGCTGCCGAAGAATTATGAGGACAAAAATGGCCAAAAAGGTAAGCAGGCCAATCAAGGGCAGGGGAACACCCAAGAGGCGGGCATACTCACTATTCTTGACGGTATCACAGCCGTGGGAACTGCCGCAGGCCAGCGTGGCACCGGGGGCTGTGTACGCCCACAGTAGATAAGCTGATACCATTATCCCGCCCAGTGCCAACAGCATCATCGACCAGATTACCCAATCGGTCCGCATAGATTTCGGCTGATTGGTCGATAAATTCATCGAGCAGTTGCCAATTCCTGATTGATAATACGCTGGAATTCCGGATAGGGTTGATTACCTTCAACCCGTCGATCGTTGATAAAAAAGGTTGGCGTCGAGCTGACACCCTGTCGAACCGCCGCCAGACGCGCATTTTCCACCTCGGCCCGATGCGTCCCGCTCGATAAGCACTGGGCAAAGGCAGTTCGGTCCAAACCGGCGCCGGCGGCTAGATCGGTCAGAACGGTTTGGTTGAAGGCGACCCCAAAGTTTTCATACAGGGTGTGTTGGTAATCAAAAAAACTGTCCTGGTCGGCCGCACACCAAGCTGCCTCAGTGGCAAGCGCACTTTCCGGCCGCCCTAAATTATACGGATAGACGACATATCTGACTTGGCCTGTTTCAATATACTCTGCGTCCAGCAGAGGTTCAGTGTCGAGAACGAAATCTCGACAGTGAGGTCAGCCATAGTCGGAATACTCGATAATGGTGACCGGCGCGTTAATCTCTCCTTTGGCCGGAAACCGGCTGACATCTACCGGGCCTACCTGATCACCGGCTCGGCTCTGTTCGCCCAGTATAATCAAACCTGCGACGATCAAGACCGATGCAACAACCACCAGCCCAATCATAACGGGCGAAATCGCCGGCTTTTTTTCTCGTTTCGGCTTGGCACGTTTTTTTATTTTGGTCACCCAATTCCTCGCAATATTTGAGATAAGATCATTATAAAGGTTCAAGCGCCTCAGGATAAGTGACATTTGTCCGTGAATTTTTGTGACAAATGTCACTAAATTCTTGGCAGATTCCAATAACGCCTACCAACCTGCAGCGATTGCAAATTTGCCGAAAAATATCACAAGCAACGACGTTCGGTCGACCTGAAAATAAGTGTAACTGAAGTGCAACTTAGACGGTGTAAAATTGGGCATGACTAGGAGTGGTTAATTGCTTCGTAAATTTAAGACAATATGTTACCACTCCATATCAGCTTGACCATTCTTTGCTTTCGTTTTTAAGGCCGCATATCACCAGGCTGTATTAATCCGACATTCAGCATCGGTAAAAACATCTCTTGTAATTATAATCAGGGAGCGACTATGAGCAATTTAACCACAACCTATATGGGAATAAGTCTGAAGAACCCAATTGTTGTCGCGGCGAATACAATTTCAGCTCAAATCGACCGCATCCAACTGGCCGAAAAAGTAGGGGTTGGGGCCC